>JASHYD010000305.1 GCA_030043175.1 Xanthobacteraceae bacterium
GGCTTATTCGCTCCGATAGGGATCTGCGCGTCGTCGTGCTTGTCGGTGCTTGGCTTACTCGCTCCGCTAGGGACCTCCGTACCCTCATGCTTGTCGCGTGGTTCGCCTTGGTCTAGCGCGTCGGTTAGCGCCATCGCCATGGCGCCTGTGGTCTCGACTGGTTTGCCCGCATTATCGACATTGCCTTCCGCATTGCCTTTGACCGCATCCACTTTGGCAGCGGCAGTCGAAGAATTCTCATTCTCTCCAGCCGCTGCGACAACGGTTGGAGTTTGCGTGTCCTTTTCGACGACCACGCGGGTCGTCGCAACATGCTCATCCTCGCTGATCTTCGAGGTGGTGGTCGTGTGCATGGGCGCAAGCAGCCCATATCCACTGATCAGCGCACCGACGGCAGCAACCGCGGCCGTGGTGCCCATCCACTTAAAGTGAGGCCGCTGGCGGTCGAATGTCGGCCCGCGTTGTTGACGCTTGAGCATCAACTGAAAGTACTCGCGCTCGAGTTGCAGCAGCCGATCGTAACTAGCCCGCTGCTTCGCATCGCCTAGGAGGGCATGGGCGGCGATAATCTCCCTGAACCGCTCCGCCGCATCCGGATCGCTGGGATGGAGGTCGGGATGGCTCGCCTTGATCGCCCTGCGGAACGCTTTCTTCAAAGCCTCCGCATCATCATTCTCACGAGCACCGAGAAGATCGTAAAGCGATTTCATCTGCGCACCTTCGACCGGCGAGATGCGGGGAAGAAATTGCCACAAACATCACCACTCAACAACAGCAAATACGAGCGGCTAAATTGGCCTCGATCTGACCGGCATGCGTCGGCGCCCAAGCACCGCGCGCCAATAAATCTCAAGCCCGACGACGACCAAGCCGCTCTGCAACGCTATGTAGGCGTAGTTGCCTCCGTCCTGTGTGATTCTGGCAAGCCCCGGCCTGGGAAGTGTCGGCGGAAGCTATTTCATCGGCCGATCCCCCAAGCGCTTTCTCATCTCGATTGTTCCACCTTAATTGTTGCCCAGCCCCAGCAGAAGGGAAGACACGGCGTTGCCGACAGAGTTGCCGAGCGCCAGTACCTGCGTGACGGATCGGGGGCCGAGTGAGTGTCGCCGATAGCTCTCACGCACGCGAGCGTCGGCAGGGGCGTTCCGAGTAGGCAAAGCGCCGACCTATTCGCGACAAATATTATCGCCGAGCGCCGCCCGATAATCTGTCGGCCCGTTCGACCCAATTGGGCACAGCCATCGCGCCAAGCTTCCCGCAGCCGCTGCAGCGCATGCGCGGGCCGAAGGATGGCACCGGGCGTCATCAGGCCAATCGTCCATATTGACCGCTCGCTCGTGGCGGCAGTGCTGGCACGTCACGAACAGGCACTGTACGCCATGGCGGCGTATACTTCAGAGTCATCGGGCGGATTGGTTCCTCGTCGCTGGCCATGCCAGCAAGCTAAGAACAGAACAGAGTCAAGAGGCGTTACGCATCCGCAGGCGCCAGCCGTTGACTGCCACAGCCGACCACACGAACTCCACTAAGCCGAACGCGTCGAAATGCCCTCGGCGCAGCCATCGGCCGCTCGCGACTGGGAAACTCCTTAGCATTTTCCAGCTGGGAAATTTGAACCCGCATGGGTTGCATTTACACTAAGCGATGTCCCGATCGTCGGGGCTAGCCAAATAGGAAGAATGAGATGAACAATCGCTCAAACCTGTCCATTGCTGGAGTTGCGTTTCTGGCAGTCGGTTCTTTGATCGCGTCCGTGGGGCAGGCGGCTGCCGAGCCGCCGTCGTGTGACGCCATGAAGGGCGTCTACCCAGTCTTGGGGGCGAATTGCGCTACCAGTTACAGCAAGATTAACCACTCGCCCACAACTCCGCAACAGCGTGCCGACACATATCGCGCCCGCAGTGAAGTACTGAAGTACTTTAAACAAGCCGTGCTGTGCCAGGGCATGAATGTAGGGACAAAGCAGGACTTCGCGAGCGGGCAAAGGGGCCACCTTGAGGTGCTGCAGAACCTGTACACGTCCATGCAGAATAATAATGACAACCCCCTGCCAGCGGTCTTCAATGTAACTAGCGTTACGATCAACAAACAGCAGTGCAAGTAGGCGCATCAGAGTCAGATATCGATGACTGCGGAATGCGCCGGTTTATTGCATAGTCGCATATTGAGCGATGCGTCGCCGATCAGGCGGCGCACGCCGAATCTGGTACCACTCTTCCGCAATATCAATGTTGTGCTTTCGACTACATCTCACAGGTGATGGCCACCGGGCTCGAAATGCTCGCGGCGAAGATCAATTCTACATCTCGCTCCGCTCCCGCTGCACCGCGACACTTGCGGGATTGCGGACCTTGATCCAGGCGCGGCACGGGCCGGATCGATACGTGCTGTCGACCTTCTTCGACACGATGCCCTCGGCGCCGAGCGCGCAGGCATGGGCGAACACGGTCGGCCCATCCTCGGCGATATGCTTGTTCAGCAGGACGCCAGTTGCTGACGTGCTTCGGGTCACTCAATCTTGTCGCGCAAGGCCTGATAGGCGAGGTAACGCATCGCGCGCCGATAGGGCGCTGACTCGGCAAGCGGCACCTGGATCATCATGATCCCGACCAACTTCTCCCTTGGGTCTATCCAGAAGGTCGTGCCATAAGCTCCCGTCCAATAGTACGTGCCGACCGAGCCCGGCAATGGGTTGCGCCCAACAGAGGTACGCACGGCGAAGCCGAGACCGAAGCCTTGTCCTGCTTCGGGAGTGGGAGCGAGATCGGCCATCAGCGTCTTGGCCCGATCGGAATAACCGAGACCCGGAGGCAGCGCGTCCGAAGTCATCAGGGTCACAGTTGCAGAACCCAATAGACGAGTGCTCGCGCTAGCGCCGCCGTGTAGCAGCATCTCACAAAAACGCAGATAGTCACTAGCCGTTGATACTACGCCACCACCGCCAGACAGCCAGCGCGGCTTTTGCGTCGCGTCGAACATGGCCGGCCGCCGGCCGGAGGCCGGGTCCACCTGCGGCTGCGCCAGCCGCCCGATGTCCCGCTCGCGGACGTAAAAGCCCGTCGATTCCATCCCAAGCGGTTTGGTGATCCGTTCCTCAACAAAGGCATCGAGCGTTGCTCCCGAGACGACCTCGATGATGCGCCCAAGCACGTCCGTCGCCATGCTGTACTCCCAGACCTCACCAGGCTGATGAGCCAGCGGTAGCCGGGACAGTTTAGTGATCATTTCGGCCAGGCTTTGATTAAGGTCGTCTACATTCCCAGCACGGTAGGCCTTGTGGACGGGGCCATCGCCAAAAATACCGTAAACTAGACCGGAGGTGTGGCGCAGCAGGTCCTGCACCGTCATCGGCCGTCTTTGCGGCTCCAAGGCTAACTCCGTGTTCCCGGTATTTGCGTCGCGCTTCTCAATGCCGACCTTCAGGTCTTTAAACTCTGGCAGATACTGAAAAACTGGCGCCGCGATATCAAGTTTGCCCTCCTCCACCAACATCATCGCGGCCACTGAGATGATCGGTTTGGTC
>JASHYD010000306.1 GCA_030043175.1 Xanthobacteraceae bacterium
TTCTTTTATCGTCCGAAGCCTTCGCTGTTGCAGAAGCGGGGGCAGTATCGATGTGACCGCTAAGGTGAGGGCACGTCGATTCGACCGGGGTCTAGGAGCGGAGCAAAGGTACAGGAGGGATCACCTGGAGACCTGAGATATCCCACTAGCGTCCACGGGAAGTAGCCGGAACTACGGGCGGTCGGCACCCAAGTCCCGGGTCGGGAGGAGGCCTCCACTCCTTCCGCAGGCCAGCGACATACTACACACAAACATCCGTTCGAAGTTGTCATCCATTATCCGTATCATCCCCGCGCCGGTGAGCGCGTCGTTGCTTTCAGGCGCGTTGCTCATGGCAGTCGCCCTCACTTTGCAATCGAACAGTCCGATGGCAGTCGCGCTTTGCTGCCCGTGTGGATGACGGACAGGTCCGCGGCGACCTTGCCGATGGTCGCGGTTCCGCGGCTCCCGTTGGCTGCGCTGAGCGAGCTTCGCGGTCTCATTGATGCAATGTAATATGGTCAACGCCTTCGTCGGAAACGGCTTCGATTCGCGGAGGTGATGATGAAAGGGAAACAGCATCTCGAAGGCCAACTCGATCTGCCGGTGTTCGCAAACAGCGAAGCCGGGTACCAGCGGCTCGAACCGACGGTTCGCGCGGAGGTCACCGGCCTGCTCAGGTTTCTCCTCGACGAGTGCATCGTACCCAACGCGACGGAGGCGGTCGATGAATAAGATTGGGCCGCATCATTTGGCACGCAGCGCCTTTGTCTACGTTCGACAATCGACGGCCGATCAACTCACCAACAATCCTGAAAGCCGCCGTCGCCAATACGCGCTCGAGACTCGTGCTAAGAGTCTGGGTTGGGAAAAGGTGACTGTCATTGATGATGACCTTGGTCGTTCGGGAGGTGGTACAGCGCGGCCCGGCTTTGAGCGGCTCTTGACAGCCATCTGCACCGGGACTGCTGGTGCCGTGTTCGCGATCGAGGCGTCACGCTTGGCGCGTAACGGTCGCGATTGGCACACCCTCCTGGAGTTCTGCATGCTAGTCAACTGTCTGATCATCGACGAGGATGGCGTATACGATCCAAAGCTTCTTGATGACCGCTTGCTGCTAGGAATGAAGGGCACCTTCAGCGAGATAGAATTATCACTACTGCGTCAGCGCTCTCAGGAAGCTTTGCGCCTCAAAGCGGCGCGCGGCGATCTCCATACTTGCGTTGCCGTCGGCTATGTGCGCAGCGACGATGATCGGTTGGAGATGGACCCGGATAAGCGCGTACGCGAAGCGATCTACTTGGTATTCCGCAAGTTCGCGGAATTTGGCAGCGTCCGCCAAGTCGCCATATGGTTTTGCGAGGAACACATCAAAGTTCCGACCATTGTTCACGACGAGCGTGGTCGAACGGTCGAATGGAGATTACCTCGCTACGGTACAATCCACCGGCTTCTGACCAATCCAGTTTACGCGGGCGCGTACGTATTTGGCCGAACTGAATCCCAAGTTCACATCGAGGCAGGACGGAAAGTGATCACGCGGGTACGCCGTTCGCAGAAGGACTGGGATTACCTGATTCATGATCACCACGCAGGCTATATCACTTGGCAGGACTACGAGAGCCATCTACAGACCATCAACAGGAATGCCAACATGAAGGGAGAGATGGTGCCCGGCTCGATCCGCAATGGCAGCGGATTGCTGACCGGGCTGCTGCGATGTGGACATTGCGGGCGAAAGCTCAAGGTGCACCACAGGCCAGAGGGCAGAGCGCGGTACGCATGCCATAACGCTAACGTCAATCACGGACGGAAGAAGTGTATCTCATTTGGAAACCTCCGCATCGATGCCGCGGTGTCAGCCGAGGTACTGGCGCTCATAGCTCCGTTGGGTCTCGACGCCGCGCTGCAAGCAATCGCAGACCGTGACCGCTCTGGAACGGAACGCCTGGAGCAAATCGAGCTGGCACTGGAACAAGCGCGCTATGAAGCGGCTCGCGCCCACCGGCAGTATGATGCGGTAGATCCGGAGAATCGATTGGTTGTTGGCGATCTCGAACGACGGTGGAACGAGCGACTCAAGGAAGTCGCCCGTCTTGAAGATGAGCTCCGCGCAGCAAATGGTGGGCAACCGCCCGCCGTCACCACGGCCGAGCGTGCAGAACTCTTGGCTTTAGCGACGGATCTGCCTCGCCTCTGGAACGATCCAAGAGGATCGCTTGCGACACGGAAACGGGTTGTGCGTGCCGTGCTTGAAGAGATCGTCGTGTGTGAGGAGCCTGGCAAGCTGCGGCTCAAGTTGCATTGGAAGGGCGGTGATCACACGTCTCTCGACGTCGTAAAAAGCCGAAGGGGAGAGCATCGTTGGAAGACCGCCACCACAACCGAAGACTTGCTACGGGATCTCGCGCGCGTACTGCCAGATGGCAAGATAGCATCGGTTCTGAATCGACTCGGGATACGGACTGCAAAAGATAACACCTGGACGCAGGAGCGCGTGCGAACATTCCGCAAGGACCACAGCATTGCGGTTTATCGCGAAGGCGAACGCGAAGAACGTGGAGAGCTTGTTCTGCACGAGGCGGCAGCACGGTTGGGTATCAGCACGATGACTGTCACGCGCCTAATAAAGGATGGCGTGCTCCCTGCGAAGCAGACCTGCGTTGGTGCGCCGTATGTGATTCGAGAGGCGGACCTTGAATTGCCTGCGCTGAAGCGCGCGATCAAAAAGGGACGTGCACTAACACCCGACCCGCCGACAAGGGACCATGGAATATCAATGACGTAGTGAGAGGGGGCATCATGTCACGACACCGAGGAGCGCTACGGCGAACACAAAGACAGGAGGATCACGTGGGCGGCGGAAGCGAACCAAATAAGCGACCGCTGATACGCAAGTGGGAAGTCGTAGCGCCTTCATAGTACCTACGAGAGCGGGGAACCAGGCTCGCTGGGACCCGAAGGAGGAAAGGGAGGCGTCGCGTTGAGAGGACCATGTCGAGAAACACTGGGGGGACTCTGGGCCCTGTAACCTGTGTTCACGATACGGCATGGATAGCCGAACTGATCGGAAAGGCTAAGGACTGTCCGAGCAGCGAGTGCCGGTGTGTAATGACATCGTCAGCGAAACTCTCCCGCGAGGAACCGGATTGCTGGAAATTGGCGCGTCCGGATCTGTGGGGGGCGAGGGTGGTAACATCCTCGTCTACCCGGCAACGCTGGCTGGCGAAGCAGACCTTCAATCATCCGGCGCAGCAGATCGTATTCCAAGATCATCTCGAGGTGATCAACGCGGCACAAGTTCGCCTGGCAGCTTTGGAGCA
>JASHYD010000307.1 GCA_030043175.1 Xanthobacteraceae bacterium
CAGATCATCAATGCCAGCACCGCACCAACGCCTGCCGAAGGCAGGGTGGAAAGAGCCGCGTCTCCAAGAGCTCCACGGCAAGGCCAGCCTGCCGCATCGCCGCGTAAAGCCATTGCGAGAGCGGTCAAGCCTCCAGACCAATGCGCATGAAGGTTACGCCAACCTCACTCAACCATGGATGTCCGGCAACAAGCTCCCTGATACGCCCCTCGAACCCCACCGGGGTCGTCTTGCCGACCTTCAGGCCGAAGCCACGCAGAATACCGCGCAGGCTCGATTCAGTTTCGAGAGGCTCCTTCTGCAAAGCGATCAGCGGCGTTGGTTCGCTCGAAACCTTGCCTTCCCGGACAACCTTGCCGTTGGCATCGACAACGCAAATGCATGAGGCTTCCAAAGACACATCGATTCCTGCATAGTAATTCATGGTCGTTCCTCGATGATGCTTGGAGCTGGCAACGCCAGACTCCGTTGAATTCACACCATCATTCTGAGGGACGACCCCTAACCATCCCCTAACCATCAGTTTACCAAGATGGCTGGACCCGGCCCGTTATCCCATCTAGCGCGCGTCCGCGGATTCCAGCCGTTTGGCCTCATTGGAATCCGCAATCTCGTGGTCGTAGTCGCCGGTTGCCTGGTATGCCAGCGCACGGTCTCTCAAAGCGCTGACATTGGTCGGATCAAGCCTCAGAGCCTCGGTGTAGTCGGAAATCGCGCGGCCGCATTGTTTCCTGGCGTAGTAGGCAAGCCCGCGATTGACGAAGGCGTGGGCATCGGTGGGTCTTAACTGGACCACCTCGCTATAATCCGCGACGGCGCGATCCATATCGCGCTTCGCATAATACGCCTCGGCGCGGTTCATGAAGGCGATGGGGTCTTCAGGCGCAAGCCGAATGGCCTCGCTGTAGTCGGCGATTGCGCCCTCGAGGTCGCCCTTGGCGCGGCGCGCGTAGCCGCGGCCAACAAATGCGGTCCTCATCTTTGGATCGAGGCGGATGGCCTCGTTGTAGTCCGCCATGGCGTTGTCAAAGTCTTTTCTTGTGGAATACATGCTGGCGCGATTGGCGAAAGCCAGCGCATATCCGGCGTCGAGCCGAAGGGCTTCGCTGTAATCTGCAATCGCGTGGTCATAATCCCTTTTTTGGCCGCATAGGCGTTGCCCCGATTTGCGAGCACGCGGGAAGCGCCCGGATCGAGCCGGATCGCTGCACTGAAGTCCATGATCGCGCGATCGGGATCGCCCTTGGCGCGATAGGCGACACCGCGGTTCGCGAAGGCCGATGCCACCGATGGATCTAACCGGATCGCCTCGCTGTAATCGGCAGTGGCACGATCAAAGTCGCGCCTTAAGCTGTAGGCGTAGCCGCGCCCAGCGAAGGCTAACGCGAATTTCGGATCGAGCCTGATCGCCTCGCCATAATCCGTGATCGCGCGGTCATAGTCTTTCCTGGCGATTTGCGTATCGGCACGGCCGCGGAAGGTCTGCGCCTCGCTCGGATCGAGTCGAATGGCCGCATCGAAGTCCGCCAAGGCGCGATCAAGGTCGCCCTTGGCGCTCAACGCCAGTGCACGACCGGCGAAGCTCTGGGCCTGGCCAAGATCGAGCCGGACCGCGGCGTCGTAATCTGCGACAGCGCGGCTGAAAGCCTTGCCTCTGTAGTAAGCCGCGGCGCGGTTGGCAAAGACACGGCCGTTGCTCGGATCTAGGCGGATCGCCTCCCCAAGTCCGCAATAGCGCGCTCAAGGTCGCCCTTCTCGCGGTACGCGATGCCGCGATTGGCGAAGGCACTGGCAAGTCTCTGATCGAGCCGGATCGCCTGAGTGTAGTCGCCGATCGCGCCATCGAAGTCGCCGCCGGCGTTGCGTGCAAAGGCGCGACCCACATACGCCGGAGCAAATTTCGCGTTGAGCCTGATGACCTCGGTGTAGTCCGCCGCCGCGCGAGCGAAATCGTTCTTATAGGTATAAGCATTGCCGCGATCGAAGCGCGCAAACGCATCGTTGGGGTCGAGCCGGGTCGCCTCGCTGAAGTCCCGGATTGCACCGTCGTAGTCCTTCTGGGTCGCATAAACTGCGCCGCGATCACGCAGGAACTCCGCGCTCTTAGGATCGAGCCGGATCGCCTCGCCAAAGTCGGCGATTGCGGCGTTGAGGTCGCCGTTGTGCTGATGCGCTAATCCACGGCCGGCGAAGTTCGGCGCACGGCTCGGATCGAGCCGAATGGCCTGATCGTAATCTGCGATTGCTCGCTGGTAATCGTTGTGGTCGGAGAGTGCCGCAGCGCGATTGGCGAACACGTGCGGGTCATTCGGATCGAGCTTGATCGCCTCGCTGTAATCGGCAATGGCGCCGTTGAGATCGCCCTCGGCACGGCGCGCAATGGCGCGCTCATTGAAGGCATTCGCCGACCTCGGATCGAGCCGGATCGCCTCGTCGAAATCCGCGATCGCGCGGTCGTAGTCCCGTTGGCAGAGTGGGCGTTGCCACTTGGAGCGGATTCGTGCGTGGTGTTTTCTGCACGAAGAGCGTCAGCCTGATTTTCGACCGGGTGAGAGCCGTGTAAACGAGCTCGCGGGAAAGTAGCGCCCGCCGCTCAGGGAGCAC
>JASHYD010000308.1 GCA_030043175.1 Xanthobacteraceae bacterium
CGTTTCTGCCGTTCAATGCCGGTACTGGCCGGGCCAGTACCTTCGATGCCTGTTGGTACACCTGTTGATGTCAGCTCTTGGCCCATTGCGACGGATGACGGTCTGACGGCCAACCGTCGCTTTCGGGGCATTGCGGACATGAAGCGATTTTCGGCGCCCGTCCCTACCGAAGAAACCGATCATGAGAAAACTAATCATCGCCACGACCGCAGCCCTATTCTCATCGGCGGCGTTCGCACGGAAGCCGAACTGAGGCACGACGGTGACGCCAGATTTCTCGGGCTTATGGGCCCACCCCTCCGGCCCTAGTTTTGCGCCTTGGTGCCCAGAAGAGGACGGTGAAGGTAGATTGCGTAACGCTTGGTTTTACAATGGCTTGTGGGTTGACGACGGTGACAATGTGCACGGGCACGGGGTACGGGTCAACCCGCATCGAGCCAAGGATGTGTGCGGTCTGGGGGCTGCGGTCATGCCCCCAGGTCACAGGCTGCCCTCAGCGAGAAGGGCGACCTCGTACAACCCAAGTATAGCGATAGTAGGCAGCACTCGGGGCTATCGGCCCGAGAGGAACTCTATCCACCTCTTGCCGAGGAAGCTCGCACCGATGAGTTCTTGATCAGCATGGGCGAACCCCACGGAGCCCAAGGGCTCGATCAGCGGCGCAACGACGGCGACTGTAGTCACCGCTTCGCGTTTAGAGATCAACTACCTCCGCTTGGCCTCTGTATCCCCTTGGATGTATCGCTGAGTGGTGGCCAGCCAAGCGTGACCCGCAAGCTTCTGAACGTCTCGGAGGGACCCTCCGGCCGCAATGATGTTCTTGGCACACCGAGTGACGAAGGTCCGCCTATGTTTCGCTCCCGAAGGCCGAGCCTTCCGCGCCACTGTGGACCGGCTGCGTCCCGCCCGACATACAATCTGGCAATGTCTGGAGGTGTCACGATAGGGTTTCTTAAAGATTTAAAGGGGTTAGGTGCGCGGACTTCTGATTCATCCATGAGGGGGGTCCCAAAATAGGGAGAACCCCAGCCGAGGCTCCCCCTACCAAAAGTGGCCATTATATCAGCGGAGCACCAAAGCAATTATTAAATAGACAAGCACTGCCAGTATTAGACAGATATCTAGGAGCCACGTCGCGTTTCTTTTCTTATTCATGGTAAGCAGGCCCTATCAACGTTATCAGTATTGGAGAAAGGCTCTTATACCTCATCACTCTCTCTAAGGGGACCCTATTCGACCCGAGGGGCCTCCACTTGCGACTTCCCGCTGAGGGCCCGATTGGTCCTCCCCTGCCTCCCTCCTAATCTTTCGCAAGCAGATGAAATCACGTTGAAGAGACAACCAACCAATGCAAGCATCCGAAAAGTACATCGAGCCAGTCGAACCCTCCTACCCTGAGAAGCTCTTAGCCATCCTGGCCCGCACAGACCTCCCGAAGGTCGTTGGCGTCCATTGGGTCGCTCGGCAACTGGAGAGGCCCTGGGAGGAGATCAGGAGCAACATCCGCGCCTCGACCAAGGTGGCTAAGGGGCTGAGGGGCCTGGGGTGGGAATACCGATCTCAGACCGGCTGCAAAGCGCGCTCCGTGTTCGAGCGGTGCGGCAAGGCCCAAGGCGATGGCTAAACCAATCTCGCCCTCTTCATGGCTGGGAGCGCACGTTACTACCGCTGGAAGATCGGCCGTGCTGGTCGGAAGCGTAGCTTCGGAGATGGCTAGATCGTCGGTGGCCTACTCTTCGTGAGGCTGCTACCGCTGCTGGCGAGCCAGTTCTTTTCCGGGTGACGCGACTGCGTCCGCCTCCCATCGAATGTCGCGGGACAGCATTGTGGTAGGCCCACTGCCCCGGATTATGGCAGCAGCCCCCTCGGTTCCATCGAGCCTCATGGCTCGCTTGGCCATTTGGTATTGCTGAGAGAGCCTGTTTCAAAACCTCGGCGTAAAGCGCAGCGCCGCGAGCGCAGCGAGACCTTTGCCGAGAAGACTTGCGGGTCTCATAACGCCAGGTCCTTTGGGCCCTTATGGCCGCAGGTTAGTCATGGGGTCCCCCGTCCGCGTTGTTGGTCGTTGGGTCCCCCAGCCCCGTCGCGCCTCTGCGGGAACGAGAACGACGTGATTTGGTACGGGCCTCGACGGAAAGATTTCTCAGTTCGATCGGTACGTTTATGTGGCGATAAACTGTGCCCCCGATCGGCAAGTCATCCGGCACAAGTTCTTCAGGTAACTTCGTGAGAGAAACCACAATAACATAGCGGTATCGCGTGAGTTCGCTACCAGCCAGAGGCCCTCGCTGATAAAGCTTAGCTTGATCCCGAGCACTCTCGAATTGGCTCGTTGCGTTCCTCTCATTAGCGACCTTCCACTCTGTCAATACCAGTCCTTCGGTCCCCCGCTGCACAATTGACGGCTCGATCGGCTCCTGAAAAACCAAGTCGGTGACGGCCCCGTCTGCCTGGACTTTGAACGCAAATATTCCGTGCCAGAGTAAATGGACCCCGCCGAGTTTCTCGCAAGACACCTCTCCTGCGCCCTTCTTGTTGAATGCTGCCTTCCATTTGGCCCGAACGTCCGCATCGACAACAAGCAGCCGCTGCAAGTGCAGGAACGCTCGCTCTGATCGCGCT
>JASHYD010000309.1 GCA_030043175.1 Xanthobacteraceae bacterium
AGTAGCTTTCTTGCTGCACTGCATGAGTCCGGTTGTGGCCCGTAGCCGCTGTGTCCCTCGATCGTGTCGGCACATCAGCTATGGAGGGTAGTGCGGACCAATATGGCCGAGACGATAGTTGATCGCCGGATCGACGCCAGGAACGCCGCACGAATCGCAAAAGAAAAGCGGCGCCGGATCGTTGGCTGGGTGGGGCCAAGGCCAAGCTATCCGCACGCCGCAGTTTTATGCTGCTTGGGCGCTTTCTTGGGGCGCCCTACGGCCGCGAACCTAACCGAACTACATTGGTTCCCTTCCTGGAACCGATCACGGTCACTTGATTTCGTTCGGCAATGGACGCGGCTTGTTCGTGACGTGTGCGACCGCGATGCCGAACTGGATCGAGCGGGCAGACAGATTACCGGGCAGATCGCGGCGATGATGAAGGATCGGAAGCGGTTTAAAGATTGGCCTGTCGAATGGGTTGGCCGCGTCCTTGCGGATATCGAGAAGTTTGGCGAGGGGGGAACTCTTAACTTTTTTAGCCAAAGCTGCTCAGGCCATGATGCGAGCGGACCGTAAGGACGATACCGAGTTCGCGTCTATAGCTGCACAGTGCGGAATCCGGCTGCACGAATGGCCTATCGATTGTCGGAATCCGCATCATTGCAAAGTTCCCGAGGTTGAGCCGAGAAACGAGAGTCTCTTTGGCCAAAGTTATGGCGCTGGCGAATGTTGCCGCAGTTAGGCTGGCTGTGCCTTTTCGTGGGACTGGGCTCTCCACCGCAATCGTCACCGGTAATTTCACCGGTACCGCACTTGCCAGCATTGGCTTTTCGTTGTTGGCTCGGTGGGCACCACGGCCTTTCTGCCTGGGTTCGCCCCGCAGTGCGGTACAGGCGCGGTGAATTGAGAGGCGGGAAGGGGTAAATGGCAGCGTCGCGTTGGTCGGGACCGGATTGGCGGCGCATGGCCTACTGGTCGCTGCTTCCCGTTGCAGCCGGCGCGGTTTGGGTTGTAGCGATTTTGCTCGGTTTTCTTGTCACTGCTGTTCGGTTGCTTGGTTGGCCGAGGCAATATTCGCGGCTAACTCGCTTTCGCCGCTGCGACATCTGCGGTGCAACCGTCTGCTTATCGGCCAACGGGGCCGAGATGGTGCATAGCACCAAAGAGACTGTAAACCGTTGCCGGGGGCGTGCGTCCGGGCTCTGGCGGGCATCGTGGCGGCCTTTGTGGTAGACCTTGAGTTAAAGGTAACGGTCATGCTGATAGTTACACGCGATGCCTCGGAGTTTACCGTCAACGTTGGTCTGCTTCCGCAGCCGGGCACGGCAACGGTCGTGCCTGGAATCGGGGTGTTTCTCGAGACCTCTGTAATACAAGAATTGATAGACGCCCCTGATTCTCTTGAGCGGCTGAGGGCATTGCTTGAGGCCGTGGAAGGCTTGGCGACAGAATACAATCCGCCAACGGCCAAGTAGGAGAATTGATGGACCCGCAAATCGCTGCCCGGATCGTAGCTGCTTGCGATGCCAACTTAGCCATTCGCCGGAAGAGGCGTGACGAGACCGAGGAGGCTCAATGGCGGCTATCCTAGCGTGGGCTAGCGGTCGATCTGGCCCTCCGTTCCTGGAGCTGCGAGGCCGCCATCCCGGCGGCCACAAAGAGGGCGAACCGGCCGCGGCACCGGCGATGCAAGGCGCAAGGCGGCGCGCAAGAAGGCCGTAGAGCGCGCCAAGCTGTGGGGGCCCCAGAGACAGCCACCCGACCGAAAACGCGCATAGGCGAGGCTCCTACAGGGCGCGATTTGCGGCCTTCCAGCGGAACCGGAGTTCGGCGCCTTCCCTCACCCTTGCGGGGGAGAGGCGCGAAGCGGGCTGGACATTGGCGGGGCCCAGATCCGGCTTATGAGGCTACAGTAGCCCCATAGAACGCCAGCAGGCGAGGGCACATGGTTTGCGCTCGTCGCCATAGTAGGCCAGGGCAAGGCCCGGCCCGTGCGGGCCGCGCCAGTGAGCGAGCGACGCCGCCGCTACCCTCGCCCGGGCGATCGAGGGTCGCGGCAGCATTGGGCCACTTGCAGAAGTCGTTCACCCTTTGACAGATCTAACCAATCGGCCGATTTGACGAGACGTCGATGCAACGAAACCAGGGTGGAGTGGACTCTTCCTCTGCATATTCGGACCTTCTCTATTTTACCGAGCGAGGATCGGGACCACCTCTACTCCTCGTTCACGGATTGATGATTACCGGAGAAATGTTTGAGCCAGTAATCGACCATTTCGCTGCCCGGCATCGGGTAATCGTTCCTGACTTGCGCGGCCACGGGAGGAGTCGGGCACTGCCACCGCCATACACAGTTTCGCAGGTCGCCTCCGATCTGTCGCTCCTGCTCGACCATCTGCGCGTCGACTCAGCCGCGGTGCTTGGCTACTCACACGGCGGCGCAATCGCGCAACAACTCGTCCTCGACTATCCGACGCGATGCAGCCGCCTGGTCCTCGCATGCACCTACGTTTTCAACATGACGACATTTCGCGAGCTGATCGAGGCCTACCTCATCCCGATCCTCATCAACATCTTGGGCATGAGGCGGTTGGCCAAGCTCGTTATCTCGCAGGGCTTGAGGCAGGTTGGCAAGGAACGTGCCGACTGGGTTCTTGACCTCATCGCGAACCAGGACGGCGGGTTGATGGTCTCGGCGTGGAGGGCTGCGATGGCGTTCGACAGCAGGCGCCGCTTGGCCGAGATCACCCATCCGACGCTCGTGGTCGCCGCCTCGAATGACGCGGCCGTGCCGTTCCACCATGCGAAGATGCTCCACGACGGTATCAAGAGTTCTCAGCTAGTTGTCATCGACGAGGCCGACCATGCGCTCATCTGGGAGCGGCCGGATGAGTTCGTGCGGGTGGTCGAAGAATTCCTCGGAGCCTGATCGCACGCGGCCTTGCCGATTGGTCGGCCCGGCTCAATTCGACCGTGGTGCTCCATCGGCAAGGACAGCAGCTGGCCCCTCGATAGCTTCCGTGCCTGACGATGCCGGCTACGGAAGGAGTGGGCCGATTCCGGCAAGTCCGTCTGGGTTTCGAGATGCTTGCCACCTGGAAGCAGACAAGGTCACGTCAGCAGTGCAAAGTTGGAGCGACGTATCTCAGTCGGCGGTCGCCTATAGACTTTCGCAAAGACAGTATTGAAATGCCGCAGGCTGCCGAAGCCGGCTCGAATGGCAATCTCGGCCATGGGTAGATCGGTCTCATCCAGGAGGCGCTTGGCGCGCTGGACGCGCATGGTTTGCGCAACCTGCACGGGGCTCGCTCGCAAATGCCTCTGAAAGAGCCTGCTGAGATGTCGCGCGCCGACGCCCAGTCGCTCACCAAGACGCTCGACGCCGCCGTCGTCGAGCGCACCGTCCGCAATCAGGCGCAGTCCTCGCTCAACGGTCGTCCGCGTGCCGTTCCACGCCGGCGAAAAGGGCGCTGTCTCCGGTCGGCACCGGAGACAGGGGCGAAAACCGGCCGCCTCGGCGGCGGCGGCAGAAGGAAAGAAC
>JASHYD010000310.1 GCA_030043175.1 Xanthobacteraceae bacterium
CATGGGCTTCTCCTCCAACTAGTTCGATTCCTCGGTCGATGCGGTCACGCTATGGCGCGAACGGGACCGCAACAGGCTTGCTCCTAGCCTTGATGCGGATCACCAGAACCTTGGCGCTTTGATCGTGCCTTCATTCCGCGCGATGTGGCCGATATCAGTCGGTTATCGCCCCCTCTCGTGAATCGTACGCGGAAAAGCGGATCGGGCAACGAACCCTCCTGTTGCGCCTGGACCGAAAAGACACCAAACTTGCGGATATGATCTGCTGCTCGTCGGAAAAGCGGAAAGGACCGCGATTTGCCGACTCCGCCAATCGACCGCACCGGCTGGACTTTTGGGCAGCTGCTCGGCTGGCATCTATTGCGAGGCACGCGCCCGGGTGGGAAAATTCACTATCCGGGGCGCCGATGGAGCACGAAGGCTTTCGCCGAGGCCGTTGGCTGCGGTGACCGTGCGGTCCGATATTGGTTGAGAAACGAGCATTTGCCGCCGGAGATTGAGACCGTCGAACGCGTCTTGTTTGGCAACGGCGCTGGCTACGCGGAATGGCGACTAGAGCTGCGACGCGCACATGCGATGAGCTGGGCTGCAAAGGGGGCCGGTGCCCGTGCGCTGCTCAATACTCAGGCCGAACGCGAATCTCACGCAGGCGAGGCGCCTTCGTTCCGGGCCTCGAACATTCCGATCCGCGTGCCCACACATTTCATGGGACGCGATGATGAGCTTGTCGCGATCGAAACGGCCTTCAACAACTGCAATGGCCGCGTCGCCATCGTCACGCTCCACGGGCTGCGCGGCATCGGTAAGACTACGCTTGCCGCCGCATTCGCCGAGCGTCACGGCGGAGATTATCGGGCCACGTGGTGGATCAGAGCGCGGGCGGAGCCGTCGATGCGCGCCGATCTGGTGGCGCTCGGAGTGCGGCTCGGCTGGGCGAACGCTGACGACAAGGAAGAGCCGGCTCTTTTCACCATTTTGGAGCGACTGCTCTATGAGGGCAAGGGAATCCTGCTCATTTATGACAATGCGGTCGACGCCGACTCGCTCAAACCTTATCTGCCGCGCAGAGGAGAGGCACGAATCTTGGTGACGTCGAACGCCCATGCTTGGCGCGCGATTGCGACGCCGCTCGAAATCGGCCTTTGGCGCAAGGAAGTCGGCGCCGATTATCTGATCGCCCGCACCGGCCGTGCTGCGGAACGCGTTAATGCAGAGGCGTTGTCGGAGGTTCTCGGCGGCCTACCGCTCGCCCACGAGCAGGCAGCGGCTTATTGTGAGCGACTAGGCATTTCGCTCGCCAACTACTGCCAGCGCTTCCAGGCCGCGCCGACGCGGCTGCTCGACGACGCACGTCATGCGCCGACCGAGTATCGTGACGGGCTTACGGTGATCAAAACTTTCGCGCTCGCCATCGATGAGGCCGCCAAACTCAATTGCCTTGCAGAGCCATTGATTGTCCATGCTGCGCTCCTCGCGCCCGAACCAATCCCGCTGTTCTTGTTTTCCCAGGCGCGTGAAAAATTCGGCGAGCCGCTTGCCTCCATGCTGGTCGATGACGGCCTTGAGGAGGCCGTAGCGGCGTTGCGCTCCCTCGCTCTGGTCGATCGGCCCCTCGCTTATGAGCGCGACGACGCGATGACGGACGCCATACGCCTTCACCGCTTGGTACGAGAGGTCGCGGCATCTCGGCGTACAGCCGTTGACCGCGATCACGCCCGCCATTCGCTTATCGGAGCCTTGACGGCGGTTTATCCCTCCGACGGGTTCAACAACCCGCTCTCATGGCGGCGCTGCGCGTTGCTGACCCCGCATCTCCTGGCCGTTTGCGATGGACAAAGCGCTGACATTGCTACGCAGGCCAAGCGTGCCGACCTTCTTCAAAGGGCGGCCAGTTATTTTTACGGTCGTGCCGCATATTCCCAGGCTCAGGTGCTCTTCGAAAGAGTCGTTGTAATCCGCGAGGAAGTGCTTGGCCCCAAGCATGCCGACACGGCGCGCTGCCTCAATAATCTCGCCGTGCTGCTCAAGGACCAGGGCGAGCTTTCGCGGGCACGGCCCTTGTTCGAGCGTGCCGTAGCAATCTGGGAGACGGTGCGTGGCCCCGAGCATCCAGACACAGCGGCGAGTCTGAACAATCTCGCGAGCTTGCTTCAGGCGGAAGGTGATTTTGTGGGCGCACGGCAGCTTTTCGAGCGTGCGCTCGCCATCTGGAACAATGTGCTCGGCCCCGAGCACCCAGATACGGCCACGGGCCTGAGCAACTTGGCCTTCGTGCTTCAAACCCAAGGCGATTTTGCGGGGGCACGACCGCTTTTCGAGCGCGCCCTGGCGATCTACGAAAAAACCCTCGGCCCCGATCAATCCCACACCGCCGCAAGCCTCAATAATCTCGCTCGCGTGCTCGAGCTTAGTGGCAACGCCGCGAGGGCGCGACCGCTGTTCGAGCGCGCTCTGGCGATCTATGAAAAGGTGCTGGGTCCCGAGCATCCAAACACCACTCGCGTACGTTGTAATCTTGCGCGCATGCTTCGCGCTAATGGCGGAGCGGCCGAAACGCTCACAAGCAGCGAGCTGCCTTAAAGCCCCCGCGCGCGTAAGGATTTGGGGCAAACGCGGCCAACGATTCCGGCAGCCGTGCTGTTCTTGTTGGCCATGCGTCAATGGCCAATGACAGCTGGCATTACGTGAAATCCGGATTGGGTCAGGTGCGTCCCTGCCGATGAGGTTGCCGTCACCGTCGGTGTAATGCTTTCGGCGTTCTGGCCGGCTATACTTTCGTACGAGAGGACGCCGCCCGCGGGTGGCTATCGGCAGCCGCGCTTTGCATTTGCGGCAGCGCTGGGCGGTAGCGGCCGACACTATCATTGATGGCCCGGGTCCATAGCCGCACAATGTGCAGACCAGTCCGTGGTGCGCGGCCACTCGTCGCTTTTGAAGCACAACCGAGAAGATCGTGCCGCCGAGAATCGTGACCACAAGGGCGGCTTCCACGACATTGAGCCCCATGCTCTTGATGTGCAGCCGGGCGAACACTACGACAACGGCCAGGCTCAACGGGAGCGCAATTACCAGCTTCGCATCAGTACGCTTGTTGATCGCGTGCAGTTCGCTGTCGATGACACGTAGCAGCGGAACGTTACGAATGTCGGATGCCCTGTCGTGCGGATTTGTTTCTTCCCGAGTCATAACTGCCCCCGGTAGCTCAAGGATGACACCGGATGCACGCACAATGTGTCAGGCCGCGAACACCAGGCCACCAGCGACTGGCGCCGTGAGCGCCATAGCCGCTGGCCGATAACACGAGCGGCAAGTCTGCAGTACCTCAGATAACTGACGACGTTGGTGCACCGCGCAAGTCGGCAGAGGTGGGCCAAATCCGGACCTCCCAACTGCTCTGGTCACGAGGGGCTGGATCGTGACCAACACCACCACAGGCAGTTAAGGGGTAAGATCAAGCGCTTCCACGACCTGCAAGTACGGGAGCTTGGCCTCGTCATTCAGTTTTTTCACATCTTCGGCGCTGCTTGCTTCGAACAAACACATGCACCGGCCATCTTCAGGCGCGAAGGTTGAACGGATATAGCGCATCGGCGTGCCCCTCGCGGCGTATTGATTCGAAGTCCTAATGGCCAACTGTTGCGCGGCCGCGAGATCGCTCATGGCAATGCCCTTAAGGTTGCGTTCAACCATATAGACCGTCATGGGAATGCTCCCTAGCTTGGTGCAGTTTCAGAAGCAGAGACCTTAGGCTAGCACGTATTCTGCGAGTCTCACGAGCGGTCAAAAAGTGGGTCGCGTCTCAGTTTGAATTTTCTTCCTTGCAAGGACCCCGCGGGCCGCCCTTCGGCTGGCGGGGCGATGTTCGCCTCGGGGACCCCTAGGCATCGGTCCTCTTCCTTTGCAGAAATGCCATCATTCCCCATATCACGGCTCCCGCACCGTAGAATCAAAACTGCCAAAACTGCTGGTGCCTCGCAGCGGTCCAGATGGCGCCAAGCGCAAAGATGATTGAGGCTGTCATCATAGCCGGCCGTCAGAGCCCACGCTATCCTTGTCAAGGCTGCCGAATTTCAAAATGAGACACTACCGAAAAGTGTGAGAAAGCGCCAGCGACTCTTGAGCGGGGTAGTGGGTCAGTTTGATTGTGGCGGTCACTTTGCATAGATAGGCTGGCGACTTTGAGCGATGCAGCAAATCAGCAGCTATCTCGGGCACACCGGCCGTGCTGCCAAAGTCATCGTGAAGGCAGCCCTTGACCCGAAGCGGCAAACTCTTGAGATATACTGTGACTCCGCCCTGACACTAATACTAATTGATTGGTCTGCTTCAGTCGGTTGACATGCTCAAGCTACCTCCGCCAATTTGGACGTTGATCTACGTCGTGCTCTGCTCGGTGCTGAGCTGGTCTCTGGGCTGGCCGACGACCCCCGGCCTGCCGAGTCTCTGCTTTTGACGGAGAAGGAAATTGCGGCCCCACTCAACCTGTGAAAGGGCAGGGAGCGCGGCTGCTTATGCCTGTTCCGGGCGATCCGTTGTACCTCCAGCGCCACAAGCAATCCGGCTTTCGAGTTCCGGCGCCCTCCGAACCATTTGCATCGCCTGCCACGTCGTCACGCCAAGCGCCGATGGCGATCTCCCGCCCCATGGTTTGCCTGCCTTGCGCAGCGGAGCGCCGCGCCGCTTTCCCGATCGCGGTAGCCGCATTAGGGGCCTTTACGGTGCCAAGCAGTTCGGTCTTGGCGGCCATGCGGTAACGGCCCGACGACAACATCACCGCCTGGAGCCACCCGGTAATCTGTCGGCCCGTTCGATCTAGTTGGGCACAGCCGTCGCACCGAGTTTGCCGCAGGAGCGCAGCGCGTACGCGGGCCGAAGAACGGCACCGTGGCATCATCAGGCCACTTGTCCATGCTGACCGCACGCTCGTGGCCACAGTGCTGGCGCGTCACGAACAACCCCGGGACGCCATGCCGACGCCTGCTGCCGAGCGTCATGCGACGAATTGGTTCGTCATCTCTGGCCATTCGACCAACTAAGAGCCGAAAGAGAACGAAATCAAGATCAGATCGCTGCAGCGGCTCGACGACGTCCCGGCAGTGGACGAGCGGGTGCTGATCGCGACCGGCCGCTATATTGGCGAGGGCTTTGATGACGCTCGGCTCGATACGCTGTTCCCGGCCATGCCGATCGCATGGAAAGGCACCCTCGCACAGTACGTGGGGCGCCTGCATCGATCATTTCCAACCAAGCGGGTCATCGTCTACGACTATGTAGATCAAGCCGTACCGGTGCTCAAACGGATGAGCGAGAAGCGGGTGAGCGGGTACAAGAGCTTCGGTTATTCAATTGGTGGCGCGTTGACGGATAGTACCGCCGGCTCGTCCGACCACCCGCGCCCCTGAAGCTTG
>JASHYD010000311.1 GCA_030043175.1 Xanthobacteraceae bacterium
CGGCGTCAACCTCATTGAAGCCTTGCCGCGATGCAATGGCGCTCGCCTCGCGTCGCGCCTCGGCAACCTGACTCTGATCGTTGACGGCAACCGAGATCATTATGATTTCCAGCGCGTGACGGTCACTTTGGTGCCAACTCCCACCTTCGAGTCGATCGAAAATTCGTTCGCAAGCCGGCGCGCGCCGCCAAGCCCGAGGCCGAGCCCCGATCCCGTTGTGAATCCGTCCTTCAGGGCCGCCTTAACGTCGGGAATGCCTGGACCACGGTCTTCGAAGGCGAGCCGTACGCCACGTCGGCCCCCATCCTCGATCAAGTCCATGCAAACTTCGCCACCCCCGCCATAATCTAGCGTGTTCCGCGCAAGCTCGCTTGCGGCGGTTATGATCTTGGTCTGGTCGACAAGGCTCAATCCGGCCGCGACTGCGAATATGCGGGTCTGCTGGCGAACCTTCACTACATCTTCCGACGACCCGATGGCGAGGCGTTCAGTCTTCGTCGTCGCCGCCATCTGCTTGCTCCATGGCCATCCGGCGCTGGATAAGCTCCATGCCGCGGTCGACGTTAAGTGCGGTGCGTACTCCGGATAGTGACAGGCCGAGTTCAACAAGCGTGATCGCAACCGCCGGACGCATGCCGACTACGACCGTCTCGGCGTCGAGAATGCGCGAAACCGCGGCGATGTTGTCGAGCATGCGCCCCATGAAACTGTCGACGATCTCCAGCGCGGAGATATCGATTAAAACCCCTTTCGCACCAAGGGTCACGATCTTGGTCGTCAGATCGTCCTCCAGTGCGGTTGCGAGGCGATCATGCATATCGACCTGAATGGTGACGAGCAGCGCGTCACCCAACTTCAGAACTGGGATACGGTCCATCGTCATTCACCCCTTTTCAGCCGGCGTCTGTTTCGTCTCCTGCCCTCCGGCCTTGACCTTGACTACCGCCCGTCCGGTACGCCGCAAGGCCACGGAGAAAGCATCAGCCAGCGTTGCCTTGCTGACGACATTCAGTTCGACGCCAAGATGAACGATGGTTTGTGCGATCTGCGGTCGTATCCCACTGATGATGCAATCCGCGCCCATCAAACGCGCCGCCGCGACCGTTTTCAGAAGGTGCTGAGCGGTCAGCGTATCGACGGTGGGAACGCCAGTAATATCGATGATCGCAATTGCTGCGCCGTCATCGACGATGCGCTGGAGGAGGCTCTCCATCACGACTTGCGTGCGTTCGCTATCGAGCGTGCCGATGATCGGAAGGGCGAGCACCCCGTCCCACAGCTTGACCACAGGCGTAGACAGCTCAGCGATCTCGCGCTGCTGGCGAAGGATGATTTCCTCGCGGCTTTTCTGGTAGATGTCGTTCGTGTAGAGTCCGAGTTCGTCGATAAGTTGCGTGATCGCCCACGTTGTTTGGGCGAGTGCCGCTGGCGACAGGCCTTTGTCGCCGTTCATGGCACTAAATAAAGGTCGCTTCAACGAAAATACGAATAATCGCGGTCTCTCTGGGTGTAAACCCCTGCAAGGCGCGCGAACGGGAGATATCACCAAGAAAATCCCGCAAGGACGTGTAGGCGGGCGTAGCGACGTCAACAGCCCCTTTTGCCAGGGCATCACGGAACAGCCGAAGAAAGTCGCGGCATTGAACGATCAATTCGGACTCGCTGATTCGTCCCGTTTGGATGGTACCTGCATCTTTTAGCAGTTCGAGCCATTCCGACAGGATTTCCTGTTGCTTATCGGCCACAAGCCTTGTGATTATGTCTGTTTCGACAGCAGTCATGACTTCTCCCAGTAGTTGCAGACCCCGATAGCCTGGGGCCTCCAAGCCGCTCATTTGAGGCCGCTGGATCGATTAGTTGGTGTTGTTTTCGCTGGTTGTGATTTGATGCTGCCTATCAGTGTATGACCGGTCGCGGGACACATTCGATGCGACGGCAGACGGGTGTTTCGTACCGGATTTCGTCCTGAATAATCAAACGATTATCTCCTGTTCCCGAGAAAGCGAGCTCTTTTATGCGCCCACTGCTGGGACTATTGGGCTTCCCGTCGAACGTGACCAGCAGTCTCTCGCGAAGCAGCCATCGACCCCGTACGTCCCGTTCGTCCACCGTACGTGAATGGTCACTGTAAGGCGCGCGAAAAGAAGCCACGGTAAGACCATGGGAGAATCTGATCGGACAGCGGACCGCATGCCTCGCGATTTGGTCGAGGTCTGCCGGCTGCGTTTCACGGATTACTGAATATTGGTTCCGCCCCTGATTTAAGAGACCTTGTCTATTGAAACTGCAGACTGCACCGTGTGGCTGGCGTTCTGGTCACCTGAAACTTCCCGCCGAGCTGCCGTGCCAATCCCTGAACGAGCTTCAACCCTGACGATCGTCGCTGGACCGATTGCAGATCGAAACCCGGGCCGTCGTCCTCGACATAGAAGAGGAATGAGTTGTCCTGCCTTCTCAACCGAACCCGAATAGTGCATACATCCTGTCCATTCAACCCATACTTGACGGCATTCGTAAGCAACTCGTTCGCAATCAGCGCAAGCGGCATCGCGGCGTCGTTCGACAGCTGCACGGCATCGCCTTCGTAATCGATCTCCAATTCCTGGGAAAATGTCTGTTTGACGGCTTGACAGACGGCATTGAGAAAATCCCGTGCGTTGAACCGTGTCGCGTCAGGCGTGGTGTAAAGGACACGCTGCGCTGCTGCCATGGCCATGATTCGACCGCTCGCCTCCTCAAGCAATTCTCGAGCCTCGGCGCTTTCAGCCCTCTGCGCTCCCACCTCTAATAGTATTTGCAACATCTGCATATTGTTTTTGACACGATGGTTCAGTTCGTTGAGCAGGACACGCTGCTGGGTCTCGGCTTGCTTGCGTTCGCTGACATCGACAAGCATATTGATCGCCCCGATGATCTTACCGGCACCATCGCGAAGCGGCGTCGGATATGGGATGAAGGGAACTCGGATCCCATCGTGACGCTCTGCCACTACCTCAGTGTTGCGGATGGCACGCCCCGCCCTAAGGGCGATTGCCATTGGACACTCGTCATACGGGAGAGGAGTCCCGTTGGGATGGTACAGTTTCCATGTGACACACCATTCGTCGCTGCCGATCGTCGGGGTGCGGCCCGCCAGCTCCGCGGCAGCCTGATTGAAGAAGGTAATCTTGCCTTGCGCGTCCGTCGTGTAAATCGCTGCCGGGATGGCCGCAATCAGTTCCTGGAGTTGCCGTTCGCTGTCGCGGAGCTTGGCTTCGGACAATTTACGTTCCGTAATATCGCGGGCGATTTTGGAGGCGCCGATGATCTTGCCTTGATCATCTCTCACGGGGGACACGGTTAACGAAATGTCGACCAGGGTTCCGTCTTTGCGGTAGCGTACGGTCTCATAGTGATCGATCCGCTCGCCGCGGCGAATGCGAGCAAGGATTTCCGGCTCTTCATGTTGTCGATCCGGCGGGATGAGGATCGTGACGGGCTTGCCGACCACCTCTTCGGCCCTGTAGCCGAAGAGGCGTTCGGCGCCCCGGTTGAATGTAGCGATGATCCCATTAAGGTCTTTGCTGAGAATCGCATCGTCGGAGGAGTCGACCACAGCCGCGAGGGCGCGGTTTATGTCTTCCAGTCTGCGCTGCTTTCGATAAAGTTGCGCAAAAATCCCAACCTTCGAGCGGAGAATGGCCGGATTTACGGGTTTTGCGACATAATCTACTCCGCCTGTCTCATAGCCTTCAATAATCTGCTGATCGTCATCGTCGTAGGCGCTCAAAAAAATGATCGGCACGTTCGCAGTCCTCTTTCGCGCTCTGATCATTTTGGCGAGCTCAAGCCCTGTCATGTCCGGCATCCGGATGTCGAGAATGAGGAGAGCAAATTCGTCAAACAGCAACGCAAGCAGTGCCTGTTCGGCGGATTCGGCACGAACCAGTCGATAACCAGGGGAGTCCAGGATCGCGTCAAGGACGGTGAGGTTTTTCTGGTCGTCGTCAACGATCAAGACGTTGACGGGTGCCTCCCCATGCAAGAGGGGCAATGTGACAGCTGCGAACCTTCTATTGTCCCCCAAAGTGGAGCCGTCTCCATCCGAAGCGTCGAATATCGCTTCGAGCTCTCGGCAAATGACGTACGGCGTTACAGGCTTTTGGAGGCAGATCACACTAGCGTGGCGAGACGGTACCGCGGCTCGAGCACTAAACCCGGTCATGATTATGAAGGGAATGTGACTGGTCGCCAGAGCATCAGCCACCGGGAATGCCATTTCGCCCATCAAGTTAAGGTCGAGGATTGCGCCGTCTAGGCCCGTATTCGCAATTAGATCAAGCGC
>JASHYD010000312.1 GCA_030043175.1 Xanthobacteraceae bacterium
CCGCCACCAATGGCGATAATCCCGCTCATGCTGCGGCTGTCGTATCGCTGCACCGTTCCAATCTTGATAATCGTCTCTTCGGCTGGCTGATGACTTGGCGCTTGCGGATCCGGCCGAGGCGGCAGCAGCGCCTGCCGGGCCGCAGTCTCCGCTGCCTGCTGCTCCTTCCAAATCTCGGTCCGGGACTTCCGAGGAGCCTTCCCGCTCTCGCCGTCCCCGCCGCCCTGCTGCAGCACATCCACAACGACGGGCTTGACCTTCGTCGGAGCCGATGCCGGGCGCGGCAGCGGCTCAAGAATCAACGGTTGGCGCTTATGAAGCGTACCAGCCGCCTCTGCCGCCTTGAACTCCTCTTGGCGCTCAACCATTTCGGCCATCGAAAACAGCTGCCGGGCGCGCTCATCAAGCCGCTCAATCGCACACTCAATGTCCTCAAATGACGGAACAGTCAGCGATTTAGTCGGCGTGGCCTCTAATCGATCCCACCAGCGAGCCAAGCGCTTGGCCATAAGAATCACGGAGTCGCCGGCAAATTGGCTCGCCCAAAGCTTATCTTCAGCCTCATCCTTCCGAGACTGGCGATCCGCCATCCTCCGGTCGATGGCCTCGATAAGCCGGATAGCCGATTCCGATTGCGTGGCTTTCACGAGTTGACCTCCCGTCGGTCAAGCACCGCCTTGGACGCATCTGCAGAAATCATGTACTGCGCTGCTAGCCAGCGCAGAAAGGCCGCCGCCTCGAGCCGTGTGTTGATGGCCGGCGGCCGCTCCGGTGGGAGATCATCACGGAACGTGGCGAAGTCCCTGGTAAGCCTACAGGCCGAACATGCGCATCTGTAAAACCGCCCGCCAGGCTGAATATCGCTTGCGTCGCCGTGCATGGCCTAGCGAGTCCCACGCAAACGCCTGATAGCAACAATGGCATCGCGACAGATGTCGCCGACCTGGATGCCACCGGAGGGCGGATAGTAGACAACAGGATCGTTCGTCTCGTCGAGAATCTCAATCGCTCGCTGAAGCCTATCGCAGATGTCAACAGCCTCGTATTGGTCCCACGACTTAAAGTAGACGCGACAGGATTGCTCTTCGGCCATCGACATGTATCGGTTCCGCTCAAGATACTCAGCAACCTCACAAAGCAGGGCAGGATCGCCTGTCTGAGCTTCTGCCGCTTCCCGCAATCGCTTTGCCAAGCCGCCACGATGCCAGCGCTTGCGGTCCTCAACCTCCGCCTCTTGCCGTTTGGCATTCGCCTCAAGGACTTCCAACGCCGGCAGAACGTCATCAAGCGCTTTCCGCGGATCAGCGCTCGATAGCGCTAAGCCCGGAACGTCATCGGAGTAAACAAAAATTCCCCCATCTTCACGACGCTCAAAACAGACTGTCACCCGGCTCATCTCAGTTCACCGTTCCCGTACCGCATCAGTTAAGCGGCGCCGGGTGGCGCCTACCGGGAGCAACAAATGCTCGCGAGACCAACCTCGGCGAAGACGACCATGCACAAGTTTTGGAGCTATCACACTTCCGCGAGTAACCTCACGAGCATACTCAGCGAACGTTAAAAGCGCTACGCCGCTCGATATGCGGCGATTGATGCTCTTGTTGTTGTTTTGCTCACCCGTAGTCGCCCAGCGGCAGTTCTCCGGTTCGTAATCGCCATCCGGATCTGGCCAACGATCGATAGAGTGCTTTGGCGAAGGACGAAGCCCCATATCCGCCAGAAAACATTCAAAGCCAGATAGACCATCCTCGCCATTCATCCATCGGTCGCACATACGAATACCGCGGCCTCCATAACGGCGCCATTCCTTGGCACTCGGAGTGCTCACTCGATTATTTGGCGCCTGTCCAAGCCCGAAACTCAGGAGAGTTGCTCTGAAGATGTGTACGTTGCAAACAGCCGCAACTTTGCGTTATACCGCTTCGCAAATTGTAGCCGCACACCACAGTTTCACCACCGCAATCGCAAGCGCAGCGCCACCGAGCCTCCCCTAGCCGAGAGTTTGGCGCCCTATCGACAACCACCAATCTCCCGAACCGCCGGCCCGCAATGTCCTTTAACTTTGCCTCCGCAGTCCTTTCGCGCTTGAGACACCCACAGCTTTGCGTATGACCACTCCGTAAGTGCCTGCCACAAACAACGGCTTCACCACCACAATCGCACACACAACGCCAACGAACCTTGCCATTGAGGGTGGTCAGCATACGCTCAACTACCGACAACCTCCCAAACTTAACGCCTGTAAGATCCTTCGACGCACTCAACTCCAGTACCCCCGAATTCACGCCGCTGCCGGGTTCAATGCCCGCCATACGCTCATCTTGGAGATGCCCAGAGCCTCCGAGATATCCGTGGGGCCAAGACCATCGGCACGCATCCGGCGCACTTCCTCGACCGGCACAGACGGCTTGCGGCCCTTGTAGACACCCTTTTCTTTGGCGGCCTCGATACCGACCTTCTGGCGCTCCAGAAGAAGCCTGCGCTCCATCTCGGCCACCATGCCAAGCACGGTCACCAGGATGCGGCCAGTATCGGTCGAGGTGCAGAACTCCGGTTCAAGCACCCGCAACCCGGCTCCCTTCTGGTCGAGTTCATGGACAAGATTGAGAACGTCGCGGGTCGAACGGCCGAGACGATCGAGCTTCACCACGCAAGTTCATCACCTGACCGGATGAAGTCGAGGATCGCAGCCAACTCGTCCCGACCAGCGCGGCTCTTGCCACTAACCTTCTCCTCACGGATGATCTCGCATCCAGCCGCCTTGAGGCGAACTACCTGGGTCGCATAGTCCTGACCGGAACTGCTAACGCGGGCATACCCTATGCGAGCCATTTCAAATCCCCTATATCAATAGGACCAATCCAGTAGATATAGGATAACAAAACCAGCAGTCAAAGCCTTTTGATATCGATTTGTGGCTATCTTGAATAACAGGCCACAATAGCTGTGAGGTATACCCTAATGTGAGTCACTCTGTCGCACGCTAGCGGCAAATAGGCTACTTCTCGGCATCGCCAGCAGATGGCACCGCTACAGCCTCCGCATCGATTACCGTAGGCGAAGGAGCTGAGAGCAAAAGCGCGACTTCCTTAATAGCCGCCAGGTGAACGCCGCTCAAGCGATCGGCAATGGCCGGATCCTCGACCAGGCCGAGGAGAGCTTGCACCCTAATTTCGACCGGGCCGCCGTTTACGCCAGAGATTTCCTGTTGAACCTGTAACTTGTCGGCATATCGCCTCGGCGCAATCTTCGAGGCGTACCACTTGCGAGCCTGGGTCAATTCCCTAACCCGCATAACCTGCTCTGGGGGCAGGTTTGGATCGTCCAGCGCATCGAGCACCATCTCAGCGATGCGGTCGGCTCCCTCATCCCGTGCGCGAGCGTAGCGTTCATAAAATCCTGGGTGCTCGTGGGTCCAGAGCAGTTCCAAATCTTAGCCGCGCGTTCGATACGAATTAGGTCATCTTCAGGACGCTGGCGTTTTTCGCATTCACGATCAATGGCAGCAAAGTCCCACTTATCGATATACTGCGATGGAATCGTACGTTGTTCGTGGCGATTGTCACCAGGCTCCCATGCTGGAAGTCCGAGACGTTGGCGCACGTAATCGCGACACTCTTGCCAATCATCGCCCGCATGTGAATGGACGAGGAATCCATCCGGCGCGTTGGATTCTAATCGCACTGAGAGAGAGCGGTCTTTGGCTGAATGCCCAGGACCAGGGGCGAGCACCTGACGGCCAGAAACCTCGCCGCCGAGGGCTCGTGCTATGGAACGCAGATCGGTCATCTCCGCCCCCCAGCATCGAGCCACGCGCGCAGTTCCTCGGAATGGTCGTGTTGGCACTCCTCGTCTAACTTGCGCTCCGCGTTTCCTTCCCAGCGGTTCAACAGGCCACGCCAGAATTTGCGTTGTTCGTCCTCTGGCATATCGATCAAAGTTGCCCATGACATCGTCATCGCCGCCCCCCATCGATGACCGTGAGCTGGTTGATAGGCAGCACATCGGCGCCGGCAGCGGCGTAATCTTCTGGCTCGAGGCCGCAGAAGGCTTCTAGGACCGTATCCAGAGGCGAGCCGGCATCGACCTGGAGAAGGGCTTCCAGCAGCGGCCTCGGTCCACACCGATGGAGGTGATTGACTAGGCGCTGCCGGCGAGGAGTCCGAAGATCGTGGCAGACGATCATAGCTCGTCCCCCTCGAACCGCGGAATCGGGTCACTGAAAGGAGGGAGCCCAGCCTTTTCGCGCTTGTCCGCGATGAAGGCATTGACGACGCGGCGGACGAGGCCTCGAATACCCCTCTCGTCGCTGTCGTCACCTTGCCACTGCGCCAGGATCGCCGAGCTGTGGATCGCGTCCCACGGCGAGGCTTTGAGCTCCGCGATGAGGCCGGCGAGGTCTGCGCCATGTGGACCGGCGAGTGCGATGGTGACTTCCTTTGCCCGCCACCTGCGCCATTCTTTTATGAGGTAGGAGTCTTCGGCCGCCTGTTCGATGATCGCTTCTGTGCGTGCCCTTTCGGCCGGCGTATGGCCCTTGCGTGGCTTGCTATCGGCGAAATCGAAGAGCATGGGGGAGGTGTTCATTCAGCACCTCCGATGATCTCAATTCGCAGCCTCGGTCGGTCTGAATACCTCTTGCGTACGGTCGCGTCGGTAATCTGCTTGTCGTCGCGGAAAACTACTTCATTGAGGCTGTCGAGCCCCTTCATGAGATTGTCGAGGTCGGGCTTGCTCTGTGGCAGTAGTGATCCGGCCAATGCGGCTTCGCGTTTCTTACGGGACCACGAGGCGGGTACCGGAAAGAACGCATCGATCGTTACGATGACAGGCCCATCCAGAGGCGCCCTGCCTGCCATAGCGTCTTGAGCGGCAAGGCGTAATCCTGCCTCGTAATTCCTGGTCGCGGTGGGAGTGAACGCGATACCAGTCTTACGTACGAAGCGCGGTCGACCTTTGCCTTTGGGCTCGCCAGCTAATTCGATAATGATCGGGAGAGGCATCAGTGGATCCCTCCCGCCTCTTCACGGTCGGTATCCCTCATGCGCTTCAGCACGGTGGCGGACGCGGTCTTTACGAATTCCTCCGCCACGTCCCAATCGGATGGGTCCAGATGGCAGACCACGCACTCGATTAGCTCGAAGGCTGCCGCCATTATCAGGGCTGGGTGCTCGCTCCCTCCCAGAACGCCAATAAATTTTCCGGCGACTATTTCTCGCTCGGGAACGTCAAAATCGTCACAGCTCGGGTCTGAATTATCGTTGGTTACCATTGCGGTTGTCCTTCAATTTGGACACCCGCCGCTTGGATACTTGCGTTTAGAGGCTGTTCGCGATAAATGTCTTGGTGGTTCCCAGCCGCCAGTACCGTTATCGCTTCGCCCGTACGCAAGTTGTCCTGCGTGCGGGCGTTTGCTATGCGGCGATTTCTTTCCTTAGCTGCGTGAGACGGGCTTCCCTTTGCGCTTTGGCGGCTTCCCGCTCCTTCATCGCTAAGAGCATCTTTCTGTTTCTCTGTCAGAGCGCGGTAGAAGGCCTCGGCGCCCACGTCATCAAAGAATTTGCGCAGGGCAGCGGTGCTTGGCGCCTTCCGGTTTTGTTTTTCCCGCTTTTCTGGCCGCAGTAGCCTCAGAGCAACACGAATCGACATTTGGCTAGCGCTAGCCATTTGCTCTTCAATGCGGTGCCGCCCGCGCGCCAGCTTCATGCACACCTTAATGGTGGCTAGCTTGGCGTCGGTGCTTTCGGTCAGGAATTTTTGCTTCTGTCGTTTCGGGGCGAATTCTTCGAGAGCAATAGCGGCGTCTCCGGCCTCCATGGCCCGCACGAGAGCGGTGGTATCGGCATTATCGGAGGCAGTGTTTGCTTCCTGGAGAGCGGCGAACGCGGCCAGAGCTGCATCCCTAGCGGCCCCGGCTGCGGTTTCATAGTTGGTACGCTCGGGCGCGCTCATGGGCGGACGCGCTCTGCTTCGAATCCGCGATCGAGAAGGCGCCTTAAGCCTTTCGATGGGCTAAGGCCGCGGTCTTTGGAATAGGCGAGCACCATCGCCCGGTACCCTGCCGGGACGCGGACCCCCAAGTTTTCGGTTAAAGTGGCAGCGGATCGGAATAGAACTCCGCCTGTGCGGTCGACGCGAGGCTTAGTAGCGGCGGACTCTGGCATGGTCGAAACCTCCATGCCTGACCGAAACTGATATTCGGTCAGGTCGGATTTGGTTTCGACACAGATTTACATCTGCACGCGGAGTCGAACCTGGATGCTCCTACACCTCACACTAAGTGCGAGGGACGCGGCGAGGGCAATAAACGAGCCGAAGAATCGGCGCGACCTCTCAATTTTGGAACAAGCACCACTAATGTCAAGCATCGTTCTGAATTGTTGTTGAATATCTTGTCTTAACGGAAACTAAAACTGCGAAGCCTACTGCTCCTCCGGGCAGCAATAGTTCGCTTGGCCTCCTGCGCCCGGTGCAGCGGGGGAGGCTATTCGGCTACTGTATTGGTGTTCGGGTCTTCGATTTTCCCATCTGGCCGCTTGATGGCCCACGGACTTTTCATGCTGTCAACATTGGGTGTGCCGGCTGAAATCGGTATAACGGAGCGATAAACCGTCGTTTCAAGTGGATGATGCCACAGAGTTTCATGTCTTTCTATTTCCCATGCAATAATAGGCTCGTACGAAATCTCATCGCGGATATGGACAGCAAGTTCCCAACCAGGGGACGCGGGGATAATGGTACTACTAGTTGTGATCTTTGCCACGTGTCTCGCCTTCGTTCGCTGACAACAGTTACGGCTCCGACGCACAATTATGGCTGCCCCGATTGCCCCCAATGCTGTTCCTAGTGAAAAAAAACAACAGATTGGCCATAGAAAGCCCCTTCCGTTTCCTCCTATCGCCGCCTCGAGCCCAGTGTGGACTGTGCGGGCTTGGCAAGCTTCAGGGTAAGTTTTTCGAGGTGCGCGATTAGCTCGGAGGCCTGCCGCACATCATTCGCCCTGAAGGGGTCTGCAATCTCGGCGGCGTAGTCTTTCAGGCCGCCCGCCATCGCACGACGGGCAGAGGGCCGGGATTACTTGTAGTAGCCGACGCCGCACCCGAGGTCAGACGAAACCCGCGTGACTAGCGAGGTCTTAGGCAACAGCGGAGCGGTGGTGCCGGGTTTGGGCCAGAGGTAATTGACCTCGCTAATGACGCCCTCTGGCTTCATCATGGCGTCATAGACTTGCTGCCCGGTGTTTACGCCGCCGCTTTGTAGTGTCCTGATGTCTGTGCCCATCGTTGCGCCGAGCGTGTTGCTGGCGATGAGTTTGGCGTCGTGAAGCCTCGCGCAGAACCAGGGGCGTCGCAACGGAAGAGGTAGACACAAAAGTTGTCGTGACCGGTAAGTCTCTCCGAGCGGAAAAGCGATGATCCAATGCACAAGTTGAATTTAATCGCGAATGCGTTCTCCGACAAGCCTATGGGCCGGCCACCTGCCGAGCCCTCGCGGGCGGCGCGGAGGCTTGGCATCGGGGTGCGCCCAGCTTACTCGCTGGTCAACTGACTTTCCCTCGCAATACGTTCATGTTCCTCGCGGGCGCTTTTGATGCGGTATTCATATTCTTGGCCATTGTACGGTAATCGTTTGGTGATCTCGTAAGCCCCGGCAGGGGCAGTGAAGCGCTCGTTTCGGTCAGGATGGAATTGCACGATCTGCCCGACGTTTGAATATTTGCGCCTAACCTCCGGATCAGCGGCGCGCTCCAGAGCGTTCTTCAAGCAGGCTTGGACGGCATTCGCGTCTAAACCGCGTGCTATTGCTCTGGCGGAAAGTTCGTCAATCGCAACATCATGGCCGCCCAAATAAAGGGCTAGCGCGGCATCAGCCGTCGCCTCAAGTCGGTCATCGGTGCGGCTGGCGAAGTTCGCAAAGATGTTCCGCACTTCAAGCGGATGCCACGTGAGCCTCAGCAGCTATGGAAGGGGCTGTATCTAGGTATTCGTCGGCGTTGCCGGCGTCCATTCCAAGTAACCTTCCTCAGGAAGGTGCTTGTCAGGAGCCGGTCGGGTCGAGTAATATCCCGCTTGCCACAGCTAGACATTATCCGGCCTATCCGGCCCCACAGCACCCACAAATTGAACCTAGGCAGGCCCAAAAGGCCTGCCGCTATTCCCCCTCATCAAAGCCTCCTGCTGACTTGGGCCGATTCCGGCTCCGGTTATTCCGCCGCTTGCATTTGCTCAGCGGCGTCTCTTTCGGCGATTTTGCTCAACAAGTATTCGTTGACCTCCGCTTCAACCCAGCCCTTAGTGGAATGCCCGAATTTAATAGGTTTCGGGAATCTCCCCTTTTTAACTAGGTAATGGATATGTGAAGCGGAGAACGGTATTCCGCGGGCGCGCAAGTCCTCGTAATTCAGAA
>JASHYD010000313.1 GCA_030043175.1 Xanthobacteraceae bacterium
CCATCCGCTTGGTGTCCGCACCGCGGAGAATGCCTCCGCCGTAACAGCCCAGTTCGCCCATGCCCAGATTATCGACATGGAAGAAGAGAATGTTTGGCTTCTTGGGCGACAAAATAACCTCCTTTGTGTTGTCAGTGTCATTGCCAGAATTGGGCGGGTGACAGCGCGCTTGTTGCGCGCTGTTGGGTTCAGAGAAGCTGACCGACACCCTGCGGTCCGACTTCGATCTGGAAGCCACCGAGGCCGCCGCCCTTGAGTTCGGTGCCCATGGCGGCGAGGGACTCCTCGCGGATCAATCCCTTGAGCTTGCGCACCAGCGCGATGAACTCCGGGGTGTCGGTCATGGCGGCGGTGCGGGGGCGCGGCAGCGGCACCTTGATCTCGGCTTTGATGCGGCCCGGCCGCGATGTCATCACGTAGATGCGATCGGACAGAAAGATCGCTTCCTCGATGTCGTGAGTGATGAACAGCACCGAGATGCGGAACCGCTGCCACATGTTGGTCAGGATTTCCTGCATGACGACGCGAGTCTGCGTATCGAGTGCGCCGAAGGGTTCGTCCATCAGCAGCACTTGCGGGCTTGTTGCCAAGGCGCGGACGATGCCGATGCGCTGTTTCATGCCGCCCGAGAGTTGGTCCGGGTAATGGTTCTCGAATACGGACAATCCGGCGAGGCCAAGAAGCGTTCGCGCGTCGACTTCGCGCTTTTCCCGTGAAACACCCGCCATGCGGAGCCCGAACTCAACATTGCGCCGAACCGTCAGCCACGGAAACAGCGAGTACTGCTGGAACACCACACCACGCTCCGAACCCGGCTTGGTGATGGGGACATCGTCGAGCAGGGCCTCGCCGCTCGAAGGTTTGACAAATCCGGCCACGATGCCAAGCAATGTCGACTTGCCACAGCCCGACGGACCGATCAGCGACACGAACTCGCTGGGTTGGACGTTGAGCCACACGTCTTTGACGGCTTCAACTTTTGCGTCATCTTTGCCGAACACGACGCCAAGGCCGCGGACATCGATAAAACCTTTTTCCTCGCTCATTTCTTGCTCCCAACCGAATAGGCGAGCCACGGCATCGCCAAAGTGCCAACCGCGCGGATCGCACCGCTGCACAAAAGTCCAAGGATACCGATCGTGATCATCCCGAGAACGATTGCGGGATAGTTGACCAGTGAGTAGGCTTCCCACGTGAAGTAACCGACGCCGAACTGGCCCGAGATCATCTCCGCGGCGATGAGCGAGACCCAGGCCACGCCCATGCCGACCGCCAGCCCGGTGAAGATGTTTCCGAGCGATCCCGGCAAGATCACGTGCCAGAACAGCTGCAGTTCGTTCGCCCCGAGACACCGGCCGGCGCGGATCAACACGCCATCCATGGAATTCACGCCATGGACCGTATTGAGCAGGATCGGGAAGAATGCGCCGATGAACGTGATGTAGACGATGCTCGACTCGTTATCCGGCCACAGCATGATCGACATCGGCACCCACGCGATCGCCGGAATCGGACGCAACACTTCGATCGCCGGCATGAACAGATCGCGCATCAGCCGGTACTTCCCGATCGTAAGGCCGAGCGGCACGCCAACCAGGATGGCGATGAAGAAGCCGGAAAAAATACGCCGCAGGCTCATGACGATGTTGGTCAGGAACTTGTTCGACCCCGCCACTTCCGCCGCCTGCTCGAACACCTCGTAAGGCGTCGGCACGTTCTTGAACCTGATGAAGAATTCCAGCCGATATTTTGTGCCGACATACCAGAACAGGAACAGCGCACTGAGCGAAACAAGACCGAGCACGAGGCTCAGCATGCGGTCTTTCGCAAACCAAGCCAGCATGTGCTTTGCGGTCGGCGCGGACGTAGGACTGGGGGGCGGCGACGAGGTCGGGGGAGATGCCCGGGACGTGACCGGTGGCCGCGCCGGAGAGTCGTCGGGAGTTTCCGCGGGCGGATGATCCGCTCGGACCATATTCAATTTGACGATGTTGGCTCTCATGGTCGTACACCTTAAAATCAATGGTTGACGGTGAGGCTGTTCAGCGCCTCGGCGTATGTTGCGAGTTTGCCGCCGGTCTTGTCTGCGTAGGCTTGGGCGTCGCGCTTCAGCAGAAACGGCACCACTTCGGACTTTCCTGACGCCTGACCGGCGACCGCATAGAAGGCCGCATCCGCAAACACCTTGATGCCGAGTTCGTGATCGACGACATAGACGGCGTTGAGCTTCCTGCCTGCGGAGGTGAACTTCTTGACGCCGGCGAGAGTGCAGGCCGGTGAACTGAACGAGAGAATGTCGCCGTCCTTGACCCAAATCTGCCCGGCATCTTTCGGCTGCGTGACCGGCACGTTGCAGACAGGATCGTCGCCTTTGACCTCGTATCCAGACATTTCCTTAAGCTGGGCGTCGTAATCGAGGCTCCGATCTTTGTGAGCTTGGCGAACGTATTTATCGTTGACCCAGGCCTCGATCTTGAGCGGCTTGATCAAATTGAGCTTCTGCAGCACCGCATAGTCGCCCTTCATGGCCTCGATCCAAGCGGGCTTGATGGTCGGATCGAGCACGTGTACGCCGCCCGGGCCAAGAAAGATGTAAGCCACCTCTTTATTGATCTTGGTCCACTCCTCAATCTTTTCGGACGCCAGCTTGGGGTTCTTGCGGTACCAATCGTTGGCTTCCATCAAGGCTTCGATATAGGCCGTCACGATTTCGGGATATTTTTCGCCGAAATCCTTGCGTACGACCACGCCGTGGAACGTCGGGGTTTTGGTTTCCGCCCCATCATATATTTTTCGTGCAAACCCGCGGAACGGGAGCAGCTCGGCAAACGGGACGAAGTCGCCGTGGGCATCGATCCGCTTCTCCTGCAAATTGGTGCTTCCGATCTCCGGCGATTGCGACACCAGATTCCAGAAGCCGTTCGGCAGGCCGCGCATTTGCAGCGACTGCAACATCATGCCGTGGGCGGCGGAACCGAACGGCACGGACACGTTCTTGCCCTTGAGATCCGCGAGCTCGTAGTAGGGCGAGTCCTTGTGCACCACGATGCCATTGCCGCCGCCATAAGCGTTGTATGCGATGATGGCGACGAGTTGCGTCTCGTTTCCGGTCGCCTGTCCTGTCGCGCCGTTCACCAGCAGCGGATAATCTCCCATCATTCCGATCTGGATATTGTTGGCCATCATTCCATTGGTTATCGGCGGACCGGACGTGAAGTTCTGCCAGGACAGGGTATATTTCATGTCCTTGTATTTCCCGGTTTTCGGGAGGTGTTTCTCGAACAGGCCAAGTTCCTTGAGAACGATGCCGCCGGTAACGGTGTTGGTTGTGGTATTTTGCGTTCCGATCCCGATATCGAGCCTGGTTTGCGCGCTTGCAGTGCCGAGCGTGCTGGCAACGGCCGCAGCAATCAGAAACGGCAGCACCGGGGTTTTCGACACGAAATTGGTCTGGGGGTGGCCGACACTCATACGAGCGATCCTTCTGGATTGGGCCGTGCGGGTGTTGCTCTGGAATGGCGGCGTGCAGCAAACAGCGGATGCCATCACGCCACGATCACGCGGACACACGGCGGTAAAAAAATGAGTGCAATCAACGTGCCATGAGCATTTGCCTCGATGCACCGGTGGGCGTGAGGAGCTTGCCACGCGTCGCAAGGGTCCCGGCGTCACATGCCCGGCACGGCATGGCCTGACGTCGTCTTTGAGCGATAAGGCATGATGAGACCCTCAGGTCGTCGCGTCAGACGTTCTGCGCACTTGGAACAACGTGGCGACCTAAGTCCTTTGTAGTGATTTGCTGCGGACGCTAAATAAGGAAGAGGAATGTGGGGCAACTAGTTGCAAACAAACTGCCGACGCTCATTAAACAAGCAGTAAGGGCGGCGATTGGCTAAGCATTGGGCGCCAACTGCGCGTTATGACGGCTCTCTGTTAATCGCCCGTATCCCGTCCGTCCTGAATCTCCCGGAGCCTGTCGGGAGCCGCGATGATGATATTGGCCCCCTGCACTTGGACGATGCCGCGCTCGGCGAACCGTTTAAGGCTCGTCGTAATCCATTGGCGGGTGACGCCGGTCATATGCGCCAAGTCGGCGTGGGTGAACGAGGCGGCAATCAAGACGCCGCCGTCCACTTCGATGCCGTAGAGACTGATGAGATGCAGCAGCAGATGCGCGAGCCGTTCGGTGGCCGACCGCGTGCCCAGCATCTGCGCCATCGCGGAATAGCATTTGCCCTTGAAAATCAGACCTTCGATGATGCCGATAGCAAGCCTGGGGACCGTGGTCACCATGGATTTCAGGACGTCGCCGGGCAGATGGAGGACGGTACTGTTGGTGGCAGCTGATCCTGACCAGACATGAACGCCGCGCCTGAACACCTCAGGCCCGCCAACGAAGTTACCCTGGTGCCAATAAGCAAGGGTGATCTCGCGGCCGGAGGGCGCGGTGTAAAAGACCTTTATGCGCCCGGTTTCGATGAGGTAGATGCCGTCCTGCGGCGTGCCCTGGCTGAAGAGCCTGGCTCCGCGATACAGCACCTTGCGCTTTCCAGCTTCGACGATCTGCTTGATCTCACTGTCGTTCAGGCCGTGAAGCAATTGTGGAGGGCCCGCCTGCTGCCCTCCCGCGTTGGTCATCGGAACGCCGCCGAATCGCTCTCGTCCTGTTGAACTCTGACCCACCAATGAGATCCAGGGAGGTGGTGGCTTCTGCGCACCCATCGGGGTCTCCACCCTAGGGAAACATGCGTGAGCATACGCTAACTTCGGACGAGGGGAAGCCAATGCCACATCAAATCGGCCGTTGTGCCGGACGTACGCACGAATTCGCGGAGGCGCAGCTGACTTGAAAGGCCGCGGCGTGAACGAGAGTTCGGTTGATTTAAGTTGGGTGAGAGGCCGACTTTGCCGCCGTGGGACCTGGGGACCGTCGCCGCGCGGATTCAGCAAAAAACGCCGCCCGGCCAAGGTGGGTGGCATATGACTGTTCTTCGCTCTTATGGCGTCGAGAATGCCGACCCGACCAGCAGCTTTCTACGCGCCGCCGGCAATTATCATGGGAATGGTTGGGCGAATAATCCGCAAATCGAAGCCGAGATCGCGGCGTGGTAATGACGCAACGAACTCGGACGAGGAGAAGACGATTGTACGCCGGCTCAACAGGCTGGCCATCGACCATGTCCTCTTCGCACCGCTAGGAGTGACCCTGCAGCATCAAGCCTGGCGCAAGGAGTCAGCGGCATAGGGCAAGCGCCGCTGCCCCTTTTCTGGGGCGGGAGCAAGACGGCGTGATCTTCGATGACCTGCGCTTCAAATTCGCGAAGGAGATTGCCTAGCTGATTCAAGAGTTTCTCTCAGCGGGTGTGCCCCGCGGGAGTCCGTTGGTAGCCCGAATCCGGAGTGGCGGCCCTCCGTCTTGGCAATCCGCAGTTGACGTAACTTCGGACGTGCCAGTCACGGAGTCTGATTGGTCGCCCATGACCCGCCGCAGACCTGCGGCTGGTCCGCGCTCAACAGCCCATGTTTTCC
>JASHYD010000314.1 GCA_030043175.1 Xanthobacteraceae bacterium
GACCGTGTAGTCAAAGCTTGATTTGGGCGTACCGCGTAGCGCCGGCAGCTGTGGCGTCAACGTCAATTTTGCTGGCAACTCCTTGGCGAGATTTATGGTGATCGGCAGGCTCACATTGTTGCCCTGCCCGTCCGCCTTCACGGTCAAAGTCTTGGAGGCGGTATCCGCATCGGCCGGCACGTCGAGACGAAGCTGCAAGCTCACGCTCTGGTCGGTCGCCGGCATCGCGGCACCGACCGGCTGTCCTCCGCCGAGGATTGTGGCGGTCCACCCGGCCGGCGCGCCATCGACCGAAAGCGCAAAGTTCTCAGGGGGTAGCCCGTAATTTTGCAAGCGCAGCGAAATCGTCGAGGTCGTGCCGGGCCGCACCGATACGGTCGGATAATCGGTCAAGAGGTAAAGCCCCTTCACGTCCGGCTTGGTATCGGCCGCGGTCGCGGTCGTCACGTTACCCGTCATGACGAGGACCGGAAATGCGATCATCATCGCGATTGCGTTCATTCTCATCGCGCTAACTCCCAACGGTCCTGAGAGCGACTCCCGGCAGGACCTGAATTTTGGAAAACCTGGGATTCTGGAGACCCGAATCGTCAGACCTGGATCGTCGTGTTCGCGCGCCACCCGAAATCAGCGGCCCCAGAACACGGCCGCAAACTCTTTACCGATCGTGGCGAAATCTTGGAAGCCCCTCGCCTCCAAATGTCGCATCGGGGACGCGATGGCGGCACGTCGCAGCCGCAACACAATACTACCGCAGACTATTGCCGTAACGTCAGGCGCGCGTCTCGCGATCATCGCAAATTTTTGATCCGTCGGAAATTAACCGGTGAAATCGTTATTCCGCCAGTGATAGCACTACCCTGCGCCAAAAGCAGGCGACGTGCGGAACTCGGCCGGCGAAACCGGGACTGACCACTATGATCCTACTCGGCTTGTTCCTGATACACCTTGTTGAGGCCGCCGGGGCGTTCGCGTTTATAGAGTGGATCGTTCGCTGGCTCGGCGGCGCGACGATGACTGAGTCCGCCCTGATGTTCGCCGCGGTCATCGGTGTAGTGGCGATCCTACTCGTTCTGATCACTCGCCGGCGGGGAGGAGTGATCATCGCGGTCGCGGTTATCGCATTTTGGTGTCTGGCTATATTTGGTGCATCGGGCCGGACCGCAGTCAACATTATTGCCTTCGCTTTTGCCGCGCTTGCGGCCGCGGCGGCGGCGGTCGTCGCAGAACCTGTGATGGGGCGCCGGCGGGCGGCCCGCAGGCCGCCGTGACTATCGCCAAGAACTCTAAGGGCGCAATCACCATCGGGCCCGGCCTTTGGCGCAACGATCGTCGGGGAAGGCCGCAGTGATTGATCTGGTTTACGGGCCTTCCCGAGACCGCGGCGTTCTGCCCGCCGAGTGTGGGCAAGAAAGTGCGAGACGCCCGCGATCGAAGGCAGCAAGCGCCCCGGTCACGGCGGCGGCACCATTTCGATCAAGACAATGCGGCTGACGGCAATCAAGGCTTGCCGGCCGCGCGCGACGACGCGCAGCAGGCCCTCCTTCTCATTCGCCTGGGCCTTTTCGCCGTCCTCTCCCTCCGCATCCTCCAAATACCAGTGGTGCGCAAGAACCGTTGTTTGGTTATCAAGGAACAGGCGCAAGCTATAGGCGCCGCGATCATCCATTTGCTTGAGAGCGAGCTTGATCTCGTTTCTCGTCATTGCCTTGGCTCCGAGCGCGCCCGATCCTACCGGTAACGCGCCGGAGCGGCCAGCATAGCCGCAGCCCCTTTTTCGTAAGCGACCATCGCAGAGCAGACGGCGCGGCGCTCCATCGGCGACGAGGCCGAGCGTCTGGAACAGGAGAGGTGTTGCACCGGCTTGACCGGCGGGCCGGTTCCTATATGCCAGGCAGCCAAGGACATCCGCGATGGGGCACCGCCGCTTATGACCACCGCACGCATATACGTTCCCGCCAAGACCGCCATGCAAGCCGGCACCGCCAAGACCAAGTCATGGGTGCTCGACTTCGAACAGGCCTCGCCCAAGGCAGTCGAGCCACTGATGGGGTGGACCAGTTCGGCCGACACTCGCCAGCAGGTGCGGCTGCGCTTCGACTCCAAGGAAGAAGCCATCGCCTATTGCGAGCAGAACGGGATCGCCTATCGTGTGTTTGAGCCCAATCCGCCGAAGCGGCGGATCATGGCGTATGCGGACAACTTCGCCTACACACGCCGCATTCCGTGGACCCATTGAAAGCCAAGAGGAGCGGTCCGCAGCGGCATCCGGGCTCCGCTCAAGCCGGCATTCTGCGAAGGCCGATAGGGCTTGGCTGTATTCCACTCGATGCGATCCGCGTGACGTAATACCGCACGCGGCCTCACAGCTGCTCGAGCGAGCGCCGCCCCGGCAATAACCCGCCTCAGGCAAGAACCCAGGAACAAGAACCCAGGAACAAGAACTCAGGAACATGAACCCAGGAACAAGAACCCCGGCAGGCGGCCCGCTGCGATGCGAAGCCGAGTACCACGGGCAAGGCCTTTGGATTGGCGGCTGATTCTTGAGGTGACATGGCCGCCCATCATAGCTAACCTGACCATCAATACTTTTTACAAGCACTTATGACGGCGCATGGATTGATTGCTTCGGCCTCGGACAGCGCCCGCAGGAGGAGGACCTCATGGCTCGCAGGGATACTCGCAGGGATACTCGCAGGGATGAAAGTCCACAACGTTCGACCGCGAAGGGGCCGGATGTCAGCCGGCGCAAATTCTTGGGCACCGCGGCCCTGGCGGGCGCCGCGACTGCGGTCTCGGCGCAAGACGCAGCCCGCGCCGCCGCCGCACCGGCCACCGAGACCTCCCCGGGACTGCCGTCGGCGCTGCGGCCCGATGCCCGCATGGCTGCGGCCGAGACCGGGACGCCCAAGGAATTGGGCAAAGCCAGTGGTCCGGATGGGTCGGACTTTATGGTCGACGTCATCAAGACGCTCAACATCGACTACGTCTGCTCGAACCCGGCGTCGAGCTTCCGTGCCCTTCATGAATCGCTGATCGACTATGGCGGCAATAAGAGGCCGGAGTTCATCACCTGCACCCATGAAGAGACGTCGGTCGCCATGGGCCACGGCTATTTCAAAGCCACAGGCAAGCCGCTGATGATGCTGTGCCACGGCACCGTGGGCCTGCAGCATGCCACCATGGCGATCTATAACGCGTGGTGCGACCGCGTGCCGGTCATCTGCATCGGCGGCAACGACATCGACGCCGCCTATCGGGCGCCGGGCGTGCCGACCTATCACTCGGCACAGGACATCAATGCGATCGTGCGCGACTATACCAAATGGGACGATCAACCGGTATCGCTGCAGCTCTTCGCGCAGTCGTTCGTGCGCGCCTACAAGATCGCGATGACGCCGCCCCATGAGCCGGTCATGATCGCGCTCGACCTGGGCCTGCAGCAGGAGCCGGTGCGCGCACACGAGCGCGAGACGCTCTACATTCCCAAATATGTCGCCACCGCGCCGCCCCAGGCCGATGCCGCGGCCGTCAAGGAGGCGGCGCGGCTGCTCGCCAACGCGGAGCGCCCCGTTATTGTCGCCGATCGCGCTGCGCGCACGTCGAACGGCATGAAGCTGTTGGTCGAGCTTGCCGAAATCCTGCAGGCGCCGGTCATCGACCAGCGCGCCCGCATGAATATGCCCAACACCCATTTTCTCAATCAGAGCGCGCGCACTGCGGGGCTGATCTCCAATGCGGACGTGATCATCGGGCTGGAGCTGGGGGACTACTGGGCGACCGTCAACACCTTCATTGACAATGGTCATGACGGCCTTGGCGTCAACGAGACCCGCATCAAGCCCGGCACCAAGCTCATCGGCATCTCCTCGACCGGCCTCGTCACCAAGGCGAACTACCAGGACTTCCAGCGCTTCCAGAGCCTCG
>JASHYD010000315.1 GCA_030043175.1 Xanthobacteraceae bacterium
TGCTCCAAAACTTTGTCGGAGGAGGCAGCCGGATCGCTCGCGCCAGGGCCCGGCAAACCATTGCGTTCGGGACCGGTCAGCGGATTGAACGTGCGGCGCTCCTCGTCCACCTCAGCGGCCGAGCCCGGGTCCTTATCAGCTCGCTCTAAAGGCTTGTCGGCGGCCGCAGCCTGATTGCCCAGGTCGACGCCCGATAGATCGCCGCGCTTGTGATCGGTCGACCGAGCCGGCGGGCGGTCCTCCTCAGGCGTGGCGGGACCGGAACCGGAATCCTTGTTGGCTCCTTGTGCGGGTTCGTCGGAGGTCGGCGCTGGAGCCTCGCCAACCCTTGACGGATCGTTCCGCTCAAGACCGGTCGGCTGATCGGACGCGCGACGCTTCTCCTCATCGGCCCTTTCCGCACCGGAACCGGTGTGCTCCTCGGTTCCGGATGAACTGTCCTGTGACGTCGGTCACCTCTTGTTTCGACGTGCCGGCTGATTTTCCTTTACCCTCGTAGAACCTTGCTAAGCGCGTCACGTATTCGCGTCACGGACTTGGCCCGCGATTTCTCTTCACCACTGGCCTGCATTTGCCTCCGTTGGCAGTTCTGCGGTGCTGGTCGGTTTGTTCCGCGCCCGCCTCGGCATCACCGGGGAGCGTGTTCGCCGCAAAGCGGCAGGGCAGCAGAGAGCATCATGTTTTCCTCTCGTCAGTCCACCCACCGACTTAGGAACGATAAATTCGGTCTCAGCAACCGAGACGATTCCGAACTCAGCTGCCAGCACAGTGACCTGCGCGGCTTTAGCAGGAACCCTCGATGAGGGATGGAAACGTCGTGGCAGAGCTGCCTGCACACATCGAGCCCGCATTCGGCAACTTGGTGGGCAGGGCAGCTGCTCGGCTCGCTTTCGCACGGCCGCCGCGGAGCAATGAACTCCTATTTTCGTGCGCCTCGGTGTCGCGGTCTCTTTGATTTGACCTATCATTATCCCCTCGTATCAAAACGACGCCGGGGAACCGGGCAATCTTGCTGACAACCAGAATGGAGCACGACGGAGAAGCCGGCGCGACCAACCTGCCGGCCACAAAACCTCGGGGCTGGAAGCCCGGCCTCCTTGAAAATCTATATGGACCGACTTGCCGGGATGCTATCGATCACGACGATCGACGACGCGGGTTCCATTAACTATCATAAGTGCGCTGGTTAAGTTTCCTCGTTCACCTCGGAAAAATGAAGTTCGCCTCCGCGATGTCAAGCCAGCTGAGCCTGTTCGAGCAACCCGAGCTGCCGGAAGGGTTTCGCTATCATCCGGACCTTCTGAATGGGGAGGAGGAGCACACGCTCGTCGGCGAAATCGAGCGGCTGCCCTTCAAGGAATTCGCATTTCACGGTTTCACGGGCAAGCGGCGCGTGATCTCGTTCGGCTGGCAGTACGATTTTAATCATGCGAAGCTGCGTGAGGTGGCCCCAATTCCGGCCTGTTTTCTCCCCCTCCGCGAGAAAGCCGCTGACTTGGCCGGGCTCGCACAGCAAGACCTCGAGCACCTTCTTGTAACAGAATACGGACCCGGTGCGGCGATCGGCTGGCATAAGGATCGAAACATCTTCGCGGATGTGATCGGAATCTCCTTGCTTTCGCCTTGCACGTTTCGCTTTCGCAAGAAGGCCGGCAAGGGTTGGCAACGCGTGTCGGTCTTCCTCGCACCGCGTTCGGCCTATCTTCTCCGCGGTCCCGCACGCTTTGAGTGGGAGCATAGCATTCCTGGCGTGGATCACCTGCGATATTCATTGACGTTCCGAAATTTCCGTACCGAACAATCGCCGTGAAGCCGGATGTTGCGCTTCAGGGGAGCACGAGATCCCACATGAGAATTGCCAGTTTCAATATCAACAACATCAATCGCCGCTTGCCAAACCTACTCGCGTGGCTTCGGGAAACGGAGCCCGATGTCGTCTCCCTGCAGGAGCTCAAAGCAACGGACGCGGAATTTCCAGCGAAAGCAATCCGGGAGGCTGGATATGTGGCAGTCTGGCGTGGACAGAAGAGCTGGAATGGAGTAGCGATACTCGCACGCTGGGCTCCTATCCTCACCCGTGCCGCGTTGCCTGGCGATCCCGCTGACACCCAAAGCCGCTACATCGAGGCCGCCGTGCACGGCGTTCTCGTCGCGTCCCTTTATGCCCCCAATGGAAACCCGCAGCCCGGCCCGAAATTCGCGTACAAGCTTGCTTGGCTCAAGCGGCTCGCGGCGCACGCCGCCGACCTCCGCACCGCAGACGCGCCTGTCATCCTAGCGGGCGACTTTAATGTCGTCCCTACCGATCGAGATATTTACCCGACCAAATCCTGGGGCAAAGATGCGTTGGTGCAGCCTGAGAGTCGCGCGGCATATGCGCATATTCTTACACAGGGCTGGGTGGATGCAATCCGCAAGCTCCATCCGAATGACCCCATGTACACGTTCTGGGACTACAAGCGAAAACGATGGGAACGCAATGCCGGCTTGCGGCTCGACCACATCCTCGTGAGCCCCTCCCTCGTGGATCGCCTTCGCGCTGCCAGTGTCGATCGCGGTATGCGCGGCAGGGAGGACGCGAGCGACCATGCCCCGGTGTGGATCGAGTTGCGCGAAGCCCCGAGGTCGGGCAGGCGAACCAAGGTCTGAGGGCCGTGCCGCCTACCGATCTCAATCATCGCCCGTTGCTGCTAGCACGGCGCCAGGCGGCAAGGGACCGGATTGAATAACTCCGCAGCACGGTCACGAATACGTCGAGCCTCGCGACCGATCATCCTAAATCCGTGAGCTCGCTTGCCGACGCGGGGAGGCCGCATCTGCATTTGTCCGTGCGCCCGAAGGCATCGCGGAAGGGCGGCTCTGGCCGGAGGTGGGTAATGCCAGCGGAGCGATGTTGGAAGTCGGCACCTGCGGTTCGATGAGCGGGGATGGGAAACGAAGCGTTGGCCATTGGCCCCATGCACGTCATGTTCGCGACGTGCCACATCGCGCGCGTGTCGACATAATTTTAATAAATCGAGATGATCGTGCACCGCGGCGGGTAGGCCTCGGGATAGCTCCGCTGGCTCAGCATCCCTCGATACGAAGCGGTGCCCTATTCTAAGTCCTTATCGGTCAATGGTAAGACTGGTCTACGTCGCTCATCCTGACGATACCGATTGTAGGCAAAAAGTACTTCTTCATATTGCAAGGACCTGCGTGACATGAGTTCCGCTAATCTCCAGTATTCATTGAAAGCTCTTGCGTCCTCGGGCATTTCATAGAATTTGCCTTCGACAGGATTGGCGTGCGATTGGGCTTGAGGCACCTCCACTAGACGCCTGGCCTCAACAAGCCGAGGTTTCCACCTCACTTCAGGTGTGGTCTGATGGACGTCAACGCCTATCGGTCCACCGTCGCGTTTCGGTGGCGGCAGGGCTGCAAGTGGCCTTGCCGCACCAGCGCTTGTGCTTGCGGCCCTGAGCACATCAGTAAGGCTGGCAGGTGGGGTTTCGGACTTTTGGCGGGTACCAGCTAATGCCTGTTGAACCAGTCGCAAGATCGCTTCACTGCGGTTTGGCTTATCAGGCTGCGCGGCTGCCCACTGCTCGATTTCATCCAGCACTGCTAATGGCCACAGCATCCGAACTTGGATGCCTTGGACGGTTTTCGTGGGCGGCCTGTTTGACTTACTGTGAGCACTTACTGACGCGTTCATACCTGTGCAGCTAGCGCATAATCAGGGCGACCTTACGTCCTTGAGAGCAGTCTTGGTACTCGTAAGACGCTAGCAGATTCCCGTCCAAAGCGTTCTTCTACCACACGCTTGTTGGTGGCGCGTCCTTAACCGGACACAAAGGCTAGAATCGGCGTTGAAATCACGCGCTATTTGGATACCAACACAAAGCAGCACCCTATAACCCACTTAAATACCTTGCTCCGGATCGCCCAGTGGCCCGCAACTTAACCACACCGGATCGAGTAGGCCCACGTGGCCCTGTTTGAGTACGTTCGCAGGGGCGGCGTCTGAGTCGGGTTCGGTTCTGCTTCCCGCAATTATCGACCAATCAGCCGCAACATGAAGCACGGCTGATCGGGCTTAAAGACGCGATAAAGTCCGATCATATGCGGCAGGTCCGGATGCCTATCTGCCCTGATTTTATCGGCGGGCGGGTTGACGAGTGATCGGACGCGCAACCTGTGGCACGCTCGAGGATAGCGGCGCCGTGTGTCGCGAGAAAACCCCGCCCCGATTGCTCCGGGCGGGGCGATGTTGCTGGTGACCAGTGAGCCGCCGTTGGACCTGCGGGCCACGTCATTGACTGTGGTCGAGCGTGCTCACCACCAACTGGGTTTCGGTTCGGGGGGATACACTGGCACCGCCGGAACGAAGCCATTCCGATTCGGCATTTCGACCTTGGGCAGACTTTTGGCGTCCATGACGTCGTTCTCCCCGATGATGCCATTCCGATACAATAGAAACGCGACCACCGCGTAGACTTCGTCGTGGGTGAGTGATCCCGGATTAGGGACGGGCATTGCGCGGTTGATATAGTCCCACGCAATCGTCGCATACGGGTAGTATGCTACACTGTCCTTTTCCGCCTCTTTGAAAGGTCCGCGGTAAGGTTTGCCAGGACTGCCCAACACGAGACGTCGGAGGACCCCCCGTTCCCCGTTCTGCCCGTGGCATACCTCGCACCGCTTCGCAAACACCGCCGCCCCTTCCTTGGCGATTCCCTGCCCGGGAGGAAGCTCCTTTCCGGCCGGGCCGACCATGAAGTCAAAACTGCGGATTTCCTCCTGGCTGAGCGGCGTCCCCACGTTGAATTTGGGCGACTGGGCCAAGCCCACCGAAGGGACTGCCAGGATCGTCAGCGACACGAGTAGATTAAGAGAACATCGCATCGCGTATGCTCCCATCGCGCGCCACCTTCCACGGTTGCATGGCATTGAAATGAGTGGTGCGGACGGCTTTGTTCGAATCCTGGTCCGGGATGCCCCAGTCTCTATACAGCTCCGCTCGCGACGGCTGAACGTCACCCTGATCATCCGTGCAACGAGACATGAGCATTGCCTCTTCTCCATCCCAGGCCCAGTCAAAAGTAAACCGGGTATGCGCCTTTGGCAGTACCGGCGCGTGAAGCTTGGCTTCCTTCCAAGTCCGGCCGCCGTCTGTCGATATATCGACCTTGCTGACCGCACCCCCACCGGACCAGGCCAAGCCGGTTATCTGCACATAGCCCTTGCGGAGCGTTTCCACTCCAGGTGAAGGCCGGGTAATTACGGACTTCGGCGCCCACTGAAAATGATACCACCGCGATTTGCCGCCCAAATCGGCTCTCGGGATGGAGTGATTCATGGCTTCATTCCAGGCATGGTAGGGCTGATCCACCACCTTGACATGTCTCAGGTACTTCACGCTGAAGGGCCCTTCCCAGCCGGGGACTATCATCCGCAGCGGGTAACCTTGCTCAGCACGCAACGGCTCGCCATTTTGGCCGTAGGCCACGAAAACGTCGTCCAAGGCCTTGGCCAGCGGAAGGGTGTGACTAAACTTGCCAGGGTCCGCTCCTTCGTAGACGAGCCAGCTCCCTCCTGGTTGCAGTCCGACCTCGTTCAACAACACCGAAAGCGGCACTCCGGTCCATTCGCTGCAACTCGTCATCCCCCATATAAACTGGACCGGCGGCCCCATATTCTGGTTGCCGGCACCATGGATCATGGCAGAGCTGTTTCCTTGGCATTCCAGGAAATGAATCCGGGACACAGAAGGCAGACGCTTCAGGTCGTCCACGCTGAAACTCAAGGGACGATCCACCATGCCGTGAATCGTGAGGCGATGTTGCTGTGCATCGATGTCGGGCAGGTGAGAGGAGTGCTGTTGCACGAAGTGTTGCTGGGACGGTGTAATGATCCCCGCATAGTTTTGAAGCGGAGAGTAGTAAGTGATGTGATCAACGCTGAATCTGGCCCCTCGGCGCAACAGTTCGCGGTGGTCGTGGTCACCTGCGGCTTGCACTTCAGGTTTGACTGATGCTTCGGACTTGGCTGACTGGCCTCTCGCGGCCCATTCTGCACCTGCACCTGCACCTGCGGCTGCGCCAGCGAGTGCAGCCGCGTGTTTGAGGAACCGCCTGCGGCCAGATCCGGTGGAATCCATGATTGCCTCCCTGATGACGAATTTTCCGATTTGAACTTGTCGCCGCGGCCTTTGCGTCGCGCACATTGCGAACGATCCGCGCCGCGGCCTGAATGCCTTCGCCAATCATTTTATAGTGTTCAGTGAAATGCTCCGTGTCAACCGGAGTCATATATCTGACGGTATCTGACGCAGGGGTTACCGGCGTCCACGATCCGTCAAACAATGATTCGGGGTGGCTTCGATGATTCGGAGCAACCGTGTGGCATCGACCGGCATCGTCCTCGGTTCTTGACCATTCTTCGGCGCTCTCGGATCCCCGCCAGCCCTCGCGGGTCTAATTTCGGGCTCCTCCCTCTGCCTCCTGCGTCCTCCTTGCGGGTATCGTTACACCCGCTGCGGATCAAATATCTCGATCAAATCGATCGGGACCGCCGCGGGAGCATCGGCATCATCACGCTGCTGGGGGTCAAGGTCGGATGTGTGACGCGCCATCGCCTGCCGCTCGAAATGCCTTCATCGTGTTCCTCCTCTCAGTATTGTTGGTCCGCTCACTTTTGGCACAACGGCGCATCGCATTTGGGCAACGCCTTCCACTGCGTTCTGGTGTGTGGTCAGGCCAGTCTTCGGGTCGGCGAGGCTCATGGTTTGATAGATGTTCCGGAAACCCTGCTCGACCCGAGCGTCAGGGTGGCGAGGATGCGGAATGACTAAAAACTCGGCATCAATCACCCGACAATGCCATCAGTCCCGCGAATCACCGCGGCATACACCGTTGGATCGTCGGTGTTTCGCGCCAAAAATCCGAAGAACACCTGTTTCGAGAGGCTTATATGCCGGCGGGCTGCGTCTTTCTGAGGAAAGAGCGCATCCAGCGCTGTAGATAGGTAACGATGGTCCAACCCGACTTACCGATGCGATCTGTCCGCCGGCGGGTTGAGTGAACCAATCGCCGAAGCGTACATATCCTCTGCGAACATCACGAGAAATCCGAGCCCGACCGCTTGCCGGTCCGCAATGTCGTTCATCGCCCGCCGCGTTCCCCCTTTGCCGATCATGCCGACACGCAACTAATTCTCTCGCCGCCAGCCTTCGTCACTTCGCGCTCTGCTGGGGCGGGCGCACCACCGGGGGGCTACCTGGCGGCGCGGCCTGACCACCGAACCTACCAAAGAGGGATTCCACGGCTACGGCCAGCGTAATACGGTTAAAGACGTTGCAAAAGCCTCCCGGATCGTCACCGGATGGGAGCCGTGGGAAGCGACCGCGGTGGCCATCGGCCTCGATCTTCTGATCGTCGGTCTGGGCACCCGCGCGTGTAAGCCAGTCGCACGGTTCGCCAACCCGGCACTCATTGTCGCCTTCCTGTGGCCGGCCGGCCCCAATGCCGTTGCCTTCTCGGCAGCTTCAGGCGTCCTTTGGACGACGTGGTCGCGACCAGCCTCGGCGCCTCGATTCCGGCACTGATCTATGCCGGCACGCGCAGCTGGGCGGCTCTGACCATTGAAAGTCGGAGGGCCGTGCAATGACCGTGTTCAATTACGAGACGCTTAACGCTCTCGGCGCTCGGCTAATCGACAATACCGATTCCATCGTCAATGTTGCCTCTCATGAGATGGAGTTGGACATCCGCTTGGCCGCGAGGGTCTGCTCCAAGCTCGCGAGCCTTCGATTCCGGGTGGCCGAGATTGCTGAGACCGCGCTGACTCAGGCCCCTTCGGCTTGCAGCTCGGCGGCGGCATCGAGGACGGCACGGATCACCTTGTCGTAGCCGGTACATCGACAGAGGTTGCCGGCGAGCCAGTAGCGCGCCTCGGTCTCCGTCGGATTCGGATTGCGGTCCAGCAGCGCCTTGGCGGCGACCAGCAGGCC
>JASHYD010000316.1 GCA_030043175.1 Xanthobacteraceae bacterium
ATGTCGCCTTCTCACGCGACAGGCCGCAGAAGGTGTACGTGCAGCACCGCCTGTGGGAGCGCCGCCGCGACGTGATCAGCTGGCTCGACAATGGTGCGTATCTTTATGTCTGCGGCGATGCCACGTCGATGGCAAAGGATGTACGCATGGCGCTAGTGCGCGCCTATTCCGACGTGAAAGCGCTCGCGCTCGAGGCCGCTGAGCGGGCGGTCGCCGAGCTTGAGCGCGATAAGCGCTACATGCAGGACGTCTATTAACGCGACGTCAGCCGATCAAGCCTGCGCGCAGAGGACTGCCGACGGAACCGGACACTTCGCAACCGACCTCCCCCGGAGGCGAGGTGTAGAGGGATTGAAGATGCTGCCCAAAGAATTCTCCCGGAATGAACGCATCAAGCAAGCGAGCCGCTATCTCCGCGGCACCCTGACGGAGGGATTGGCCCAAGAGATCACAGGCGCGATTGTCGAGGACGACCAGCAACTCGTGAAGTTCCACGGTATGTACCTGCAGGACGACCGGGACCTGCGCGCGGAGCGTCGTCGCAAAAAGATGGAGGCGGCATTCGCGTTCATGATCCGTGTCCGGATCCCGGGCGGCGTGCTGACGCCTTCGCAGTACCTAGCGCTCGACGAGATCGCTCGGCTTTATGCCGGGAACACGATGCGCATCACCACGCGGCAGACGATCCAGCTTCACGGCATCATTAAATCGAACGTCAAGGCGACGATGGCACGCATCGACGCGGCCCTTCTCACCACCATCGCGGCCTGCGGCGACGTCAACCGCAACGTCATCTGCAGTGCGAACCCGAACCAGTCGCGTGCACATGCTGCGGCACTCCAGACCGCACGCTCTCTCTCCGACCATCTCCTTCCGCGCACACCTGCCTACCGCGAGGTTTGGCTCGACGGAGAGAAAATTGCCGGCGGTGAGGAAGAGGTGATCGAACCGATCTACGGCCGGACCTATCTGCCGCGCAAATTCAAGATCGCGGTCGCGGTACCCCCCTCGAATGACGTCGACGTGTTCGCGCATGATCTTGGCTACATCGCGATCCTCGACAAGAAGGGCGATCTCGCCGGCTATAACGTCGCGATCGGGGGCGGCATGGGCATGACCCACGGTGAGCCCAAGACCTATCCGCGCGCCGCCGAAGTGATTGGCTACTGCCGGCCACAAGAGGCGGTGGCGGTCGGCGAAGCCGTGATGACGGTTCAACGCGATTGGGGCGACCGCTCCGACCGCAAGCACGCGCGCTTGAAGTACACCGTCGAGGATCGGGGGTTGAACGCCTTCCGGGTCGAGGTCGAGCGCAGGAGCGGTGTCAGGCTGGGAAAGCCGAGACGGTTCGCCTTCGTCATGTCTGGCGACCGCTACGGCTGGAGCGAGGGCGCAAACGGCCGCGCGCACCTCACGCTGTTCATCGAGAACGGCCGCGTAAAGGATCTTCCGCCCGCCGCCATCTGCACCGGACTGCGTCGCATTGCAGAGCAGCATGACGGCGAGATCTGCCTCACAACCAACCAGAACGTCATCATTGCCAACGTTGCTCAGGAGAAACGGGCGGTTATTGAGGCGCTCGTAGTCGAGCATGGCCTCACGGCACAGGCGTCGCCGCTGCGCCGAAATGGCATGGCCTGCGTGGCGCTGCCGACTTGCGGACTCGCACTTGCCGAGAGCGAGCGTTACCTGCCGAGCCTCATCACCGCGCTCGAACAACGGCTCGCCGCGAATGGTCTCGCGGAGGACGAGATCGTGATCCGCATGACCGGTTGCCCGAACGGCTGTGCGCGGCCGTACCTCAGCGAAATTGGCCTCGTGGGTACGGGGCCGGGCCGCTACAACCTTTACCTCGGCGGCGCCTTTGATGGGTCACGGCTCTCGAAGCTCTATGCCGATAACCTCGACCACGCCGGCATAATCGCCAAACTGGACCCGCTCTTTGCCGCCTATGCGGCTGAGCGCGATGCCGGGGAACGATTTGGCGATTTTGTAGTCCGCGCCGGCTTCGTCGCGCGGACCGCGAATGGCGCCGATTTTCACGCGGACACGGGGCCGCGGCGGGCGGCGACCGCATCAAACCTGCCAGAAGTCGGCGCGGCTGGAACGACGGAGAACGCAAGCCGCCTCCAACGACTCTAATCGAGTTCGCCAAAGCGTTTCTGACCGAAGCTCCCAGAACGCCCCGCATCATCCGGCGTGGCAAAGCAGGACGCCGCGCGAGGTCATTGCGGCGCAGGAGAGCGTCCCGCCACTGAGGCGATCGCAGAGGAGACGCTCGTCGCCCGCTGTCGAGGCCCGCGATGAGCGTGGCGCTTCTTGCGGCGCCGTCCAGATCGTTCACATCGCCTCGTCTGTCGCGTCTCATGCGCTGGCCATTGGCTTTCCGATCAGCTTTTCGATCGTTCGATCTACTCAGTAAGGTCCTACTCAGTAAGGTCCTACTCAGTAACGTCCTAAGACGCTATCGTGGCGTTTGATGTATCGCGCCGCGGGGCCCGAAACCGGCAATCTCGGCGGCATACGGAGCTTTCCAAGCAGGTCGGTTGTTGCGTGCAGGCGCGTCGTTCCCTAGCGTAAAACCGGAAGCGGACGGCACGTCAGGGAGAGGCAAATGGCTTTGAAGCGGCAGAATTTCATGTTGGCGGTCATCTCGTCGGTTGCGCTCGCCGCTGCAGCGGCATCTCCAACCCTGGCACAACAGCCTGCGCCCATCGGCGGTGCGGCCGGCGCTCTTGCACAAAGCGCCCCGTCGATCCCGGATTTCACCGGCGCCATCTGGGCCCACCCGATGCTCGGTTTCGAGTCGCCGATCTCGGGTCCGGGGCCGGTGGTGAATAAGACGCGCACACGCACCGGCACCAGCGACCCCAATATGCTGGTCGGCGATTATAGCAATCCGATCCTGAAACCCGCGGCTGCGGAGATCGTCAAAAAACGCGGGGAGATTTCGCAGTCCGGTCTCGCCTTCCCGGACCCCGATGCCATGTGCATGTATGAACCGGTGCCATATATCTTGTGGAACTTTGAAATTCAGATCCTCCAACGACCCGACAAGGTCACCATCCTTTACAATCACGACCATGAGTTCCGAGAGGTGCGCATGAACCAGGCTCACCCCGCCAAAGTGATCCCGTCCGCACACGGGGATTCGATCGGCCACTATGAAGGCGATACGCTGGTGATCGACACCATTGGCGTCAAGGTCGGCGCCTATACGATGATCGACCGGCTGGGGACGCCCTATACGGAGGCGCTGCACGTCGTCGAGCGTTATCGGCTCATCGATTATGAAGCTGCCGTGGAGGCCCAGGCGCGCGGCTTTAAGGAATGGCCCAGCATACCGGCCTACGCGGTCGATCCCGACGACAAGGGCCAGGGATTGCAACTTGAATTCACGGTCGAGGATGAAGGTGTCTTCACCATGCCGTGGAAAGGCATTATCACGTATCGGCGTGCCTTGCGGAAATATTGGGATGAACGCATCTGCGCGGAAAACATAACCCACTACGAGGGGCGCAACTACTACTCCGACAAGAACGCCAAGCCGCCTAGGGCCGACAAGCCCGACTTTTGAACGGGCGTGGCGGCGGGCCAGCGGCTGCGCTCCCGACCCCTCGATCAACGCCGGCGCCCCACTCGGTCGCGGCTGATATGCAGCGATAGGGCCGATCCTGCACAACGGTTGGCGAGCTTCCGCGGTATTGAGTTGTGTGCGTCAAGTTCAGCAAATTTGGTCATGGGGTCCGGCGAAGCCATCCCTTCGGAGCCGCCGTCGCTCGCTCGCAAATCCTGGCGGCCGACGGCGGCGGAGAGGGGTGGCTTCCATCGGATTGGTGGGTGTGGTTTCTCCACCGCCCCTCCTGCGGCGATGGAGCGTGACGCGCGCGATCTCTGTAACGAAATCGGCAGTTAGCAACGCCCGCATTGTCCCACCGGGGCTCGCTGCGCGAGCGCCCGCACCAGGCCGAGCGCACCGGCTACGGTTGAAATGCCGGCGCGCACTCGTCGGCCACAGGCCCTCTTTAATGCTGCGCTGCGGTTTGCGCCACGTGGATCACACCCACATTGTCTTCGATGGAAATCGTCGTGCCGAATGACTTGGACAGGTCCTGGACGAGCTTGAGGATCCGCTGGGCCACGTCCGGCGACGGCGTCATCGGGACGCCCGCTTTCGACACGGTCCGCGTTCCATCGATGCCGCAATCGACAGGGTACAGGCGGACCTCGATGAGCTTGCCGCCCTCATACCGGCTTGTTGTCAGCAGCACTTCCTTGTTATCCGGCTGGCGCGACTGCTGCGCTACCGGAGGGCGGGAGGGGTCGGCAATCTCGATTGCAGGACCTTCATGCTGGATGAAGCTCGCCACGCCGTAGAAGATCGGCTTGCCCTTATAGATCTCCACGCCCCGCAAGGTGTGGACGCCATGACCGACGAATAGGTCCGCGCCATTGTCAATCGCCTTATGGGCCAGTTCGATCAGGAAGTCCGGCGTGCTGTTATCGTGGCTGTACGCCTGGTAGCTGAAGGAATTCTGGTGAGCGTGGATTGCCACGACCATGAAGTCCGAGTTTTGTTTTCCAATGCGGATGCTCCGCATGATCCCGTCAAGATCCCTCTGGTCGATCGTGTAGGTGAGGCTTCCTACCTTTTCCCCCACCTTATAACGGGCGCCAAACAGCGACAGCTCGTTCGGCGACTCGTTGGCAGGCGCGGGGGCGACGGGAACAGTAACTTCGGAACGATGAGCGTACGACGCGTCGCGGATCTTGCGCAGTGACGCCATTTGCTCGGCTGTGACGATGTTGTAGGGGGTAACATGCAGAGGATTGAGGCCGGGCCATTTATCCCGCGCGTCATAGTAGCGCGACCACCCGGGGTTAGAGCTCGGGTCAATCGAGTACATGCCGACCACGCCGATCGTCCCTTTGGGGGTAATCCCGACCTGGGCCTGTCGCGCCTCTATCAGGTCTTTCCCGGAGCCCGCATGGGTGATCCTCGCCTCATCGAGCAGGCGGTTGGTGATGAACATCCCCTCGCTACCACCATCCATCGTGTGGTTGTTGGCGGTCGTCATGACCCGGATTCCCATCGCCTTCAAATCGTCAATAATCGTCTTGGGACCACCCACCTTGGGACCGTGATAGTTGGGATCCGACTCGTCGATGATCGGACCTTCCATATTGGCGTATGTTGAGTCCGCTGCGCGCATCACTTCGGTCAATGCTTGAAAGCCCGCATCGCTCAACTGACCCACCGGGCGACGGATGATGATGTCCCCGACCGCCGCGAAGGTGAACGGCTCGGTGATTTTCATCGCGAGTTCTTTGGCCGCATCGCGCCGCGTTTGCGGCAGCACAACGTCTCCCTCCGCCGCGCCCTGCCCCCTGGCGAGAGTAATGCCCGTCATTACCAGGGCAGCCACCAATCCTGTTGCGGCGAGTTTGGGATTCCTGAGAACGCTTCGGGATTTGATTTTCCTCATCCGAGCCTCCTGCGCTTAAGACCCCCGGCTTGTCGGGGGAGGAAGCGCGGGCCGGCCGGCATAGCCATAGCCGTCCGCGCGACGGAAACGTTTGCAGTACTTGGCGTCGATTGGGGCGGCATTGCCCACTTGGCATTGCCCACTTGGCATTGCCAGTTGGCATTGCCCACTTGGCATTGCCCACTCGGAAAGAGCCGCTGGTACAAACGGCGACCCGGCGACCTCTTGCGTTTGTCTAAAACGAACACTGTCAACGTGGTACTCCGAAGAGGTATGTAAGGGCCTGGTAACGCACACCTTGCGGTGCGTCTCCCCCTCGATTTCCATTACCGACTCCCGAAGCATTGCATGCGGAAAGGTAAATGTATATTTGCTCGAGCGGCCGGCTCTAGCCCCCCCGACGACCGCGAGAATGGCCCACGCCGCGCGATTTGCGAGGATCGATCGGTCCCCTGCGATGGCTTTGAGGAGATCGACGACGTCACCTTGGTTGGACGATGCGGCGCTCCCACTGCGGCCGTATCAGCTTTATTCAAAAATTCGCTCTGCCTCTTCCACCGGTTTTGCCCCATTGGGCGGGCTTGTCGAGCAACTGTACGGCAGGTTCTCGATCCGCGTTCGCGGCGAACTTCGCTTGGCCACGTCCCGGCGGTCCGCGCCCGATCTCAGCGGGGTCGAAGCCTGCTAACCGCGGCGATGGTCGTTGCGCGCGCGTCGGCGAGTGCAATGGCCGCAGCCCTCTCGAGCGTCAGCTTCCGAGTCCGGCCGTTGGGGAGAGTTCGTTGCGGCGCATGATCCACTCCATCGTCAACTCGACCGTCGCGCCAGCGACAACCAAATGCCACCGCCGATCAACACGCCACCTGAGAGCCGCCCCAGCAGCTTGGCTCGCGCCGGCTTCAGGAACCATGCGCGGCCAAGGCCTGCAGCAACGGCCCAGGCAGAGTCGGTCGCGGCCGCGAGCAACACTGAGACCAGGCACATGACGGCGAGCTGGCGCCCCGCCGGCAGAGCGGGATCGATGAACTGCGGCAGGAAAGCCGTGAAGAACGCAATCGTCTTCGGGTTCGACACCGCGACCAGCATACCGCGGGCAAAATTGACCCGGCTGTCAGGCGCGGCGACTTTGCTGATCGACCCAGCGCTCTGCCAAGCCTGGATGCCGAGCCAGACGAGAAAGGCGGCGCCGCCCCAACGTAGCACCTCGAACAGCACGGTCGCGTTCTTAAGCACCCAGTTGAGGCCGAGTGCGATCGCGGCCAACAGGAATGCATTGCCGAGCGTCGTCCCGGCGACGGTGGTCAGCGCGGCGCGTACGCCTTGCGTGGCGCCGGTGGCAATCACCAACGTCACGATGGGACCGGGCGTGAGTATCAGCACCATGGTCATGAGGACAAAGGCGGTGAACAGTTCGGGATTCATCAGAGGCTCCCGCGTTGGAAACCCATTGTTCAGGGCGGGGAGGAAGCGCGGGGTTGCCGGGCGTAGCACCGCTTGTGCTTATCGAGGACGAATACCGACAATTTCGACTCTTAAATTCGTCCTTACGGGTCTGGGCCGTGAGGAGGTTGCCATCCTCACCCCACGGATCCGGACGTGCGGGATTACGCGTCCGGTTCTTGACGTGAGAGCTTCGTTCCAGTTGGTCGTAGCGGTGAATGATCCGGGCCACTGGCAGCGAGGGGCGAGAAACGCGTTGAAGTTGTCCCAGAGGAACGACTTTCCGCGCGTTCGACGTTCCAGCCATTTGTGGAAGCCTGGCGCTCAGCCCGGCTCCATGCCGTGGCGCTCGAGCACCAGCGCTGCTTCCGGGGCAGTCAGAAATCTGATGAGTGCGCGGGCAGCTTCGGGCGCCGGCGCGGCCGCGTGGACGCCTCCGGAGAATACCGTGATGAACTGAACCTCGGCCGGCAGCGGGCCCAGGTAGTCGATGCCCTTGACCGACATCAGCTCGCTCATCTGCGTAAAGCCGATCTCGCCCTCCCCGCGCGCGACCGCCTCACCGACCGGCAGCCCCGGACCGATCTGCACGATCTTCGGCTTGAGCTCATCGGCGATTCCCATCTTCTGGAACAAGGTTGGCAGGTAGACGCTGCTCGGCCCCGATGACAGCACAATCGACTTGGCGTCCAACAGCGTGCTGCGGAGCGCCGCGGCGGAAGAAATATCGGGCCGTGGCGCGCCGGCACGCACCGCGGCTCCGACACCCGATCGCGCCAGGTCGATGCGGCTTACCAGCCGGCCTTGCCTGACGAAGTCGTCAATGCGCGCTGCCGGGATAATCACGACATCGGCGATCTCGCCGGCGCCGACCCGCTTGGTGATATCGACAGTGCCGCCCCAGTCGATCCTGACCTTGTGTCCGGTGATCTTTTCGAAGGCTGGCACGAGTTCGCCGTAGGGTTCCCGCACGGCATTGGAGGCGATCACCTTGATCTCGGCAGCTCTGGCCGTGGGAGCCAGAACGGCCACGAGAGCGGCGATCGCATAGAGGGCTGGTTTCATGACGGCTCCAGGTCTGCTACCGATGATCCGATTTGACGAACACGCGTTGTACATCAGGTTACTGCTAGGTGTCTCGCAGCGACAGGAGCACTCTGATGAGCGAGTTTGACGCCACGATTGAGTGGAAACGACCCGAGGGCGCCGCCTTCCTTGATGGCCGCTATTCGCGAGCCCATCTCTGGCGGTTCGATGGCGGGGCTGCGATAGCCGCATCGTCGTCACCGCATTCGGTTCCCCTGCCATTCAGCGTCGCCGAGAACGTCGACCCCGAGGAAGCTCTGGTAGCTGCCCTTTCCAGCTGTCATATGTTGTTTTTTTTAAGCCTGGCCGCCAAGCGTGGATTCGTCGTCGATCAGTACCGGGACGCCGCCCGGGGAACAATGGCGAGAAACGCGCAGGGCCGGATGGCCATGGCCAAGGTCATCCTCAATCCCCGCGTCGAATATACCGGGAGTGGCCCTGATCGCGCGACGGAAGAGCAACTGCACCACCTCGCGCACGAGCTCTGCTATATCGCCAATTCCGTGACGACCGTGGTCGAAACGCACCTCGGCAGTTCGGAACAGACTAGCCGAGCTCAACAATCTCAGTGATGTAGTTCCGCTACTCCGTGAAAATGCCCCTTTGGCGACAACGGGGGCATTTTTCTGCCGGCCGATCGATCGAGAGCGGGGCACCTTACTCGTACTCCCCACGCCGTGCCATCGTGGAGGTTTTCGAATGTCGATGCCCGTCACTGCTCAATATCTCTTGAACGGGCTATCTATTCTCTTGAACGCTGTGGACAGCTGCTGTGTGATGCAAACCTTTTAATCGGGCGAGAGCGGCAGCCTTGGGGTCCGGGCGAGGCTCAAATTCCGTGACGGTATTCAACCGCGCGTCATCTCAGGGCACACTAATATAAAAGCGCGCATGTACAGTAGCGCAGTGGCGGCGCTATCTTTGTGAGGTACGGGATTGTCACCGGTCTGCGGGAGGAATGCGCATGCCAACAATTAGCGACGTTTCAATCATTGATTGGAACACGACCGAAGCAAAACCGGTCCCATCCGGGCTCGAAAGGACGATCTGTAGCGAAGCTCTTTGTGGTTCGAAGACGCTGACCGTCTACCATCGAACGGTGCTGGACGGCCGCCAGTTCGACGTCAACGCACGCGACGACTACCACCTTGTCTACGTGGTCGAGGCGCCGAAAGAGGGCAATATCACCTTG
>JASHYD010000317.1 GCA_030043175.1 Xanthobacteraceae bacterium
ACGATGCACGCGAAGGTTCCAAGCGTCATCGCCACATAAATCGCCATGTAGACGAGCACGCCCTGGATGCCCTCGCGGGTAGCCGCCGCAAGCCCTATCAGGGCATACCCCATATGGCCAATCGACGAATAGGCCATCAGCCGTTTGATGTTGCGCTGACCGATCGCAGCGAAGGCGCCAAGCAACATCGATGCGATTGCGACGCCTATGATGATCTGCTGCCATTGCGCCGTGATGCCGGGAAAAGCGTTGATTGATACCCGCATGAACGCGGCGATCGCCGCCACTTTCGGGGCGGACGCGAAGAACGCCGTGATCGGGGTCGGCGCGCCCTCATAAACGTCCGGCGTCCACATGTGAAACGGTACCGCCGACACTTTAAAGCACAGCCCGGCGAACAGGAGAACGAGCCCGATGATCAATCCAATGCCGCCGTTCGCCGCCTCCTGGGCAATACCCGCGAATGTCACCGTCCCGGTAAATCCATAGATCAAGGACGCGCCGTAAAGCAGCATTCCCGACGACAGCGCGCCGAGCACGAAATATTTCAGCCCTGCTTCGGTGGACCGCGCATCGTCGCGATCGAAGGCAGCGACCACGTAAAGGGAGAGACTCATCAGCTCGAAGCCGAGATAAAGGGCAATGAGGTCGCCGGCCGAAATGAGTACAAACATGCCGGCGGTGGCGAGCAGAATGAGAACCGGATACTCGAACTTGCGGCGGTCGGGATCTGCAAGGAAGCCGCCCGACATCCACAGGGTTCCGATCGAGCCTAATATCGCAAGAATCTTCAAGAACTTTGCGAACCCGTCGATGACGAAGCTGCCGTTAAAAATGGCCACGCGCTCATCCGGCATCACGGCGATCGCGACACCCGCCGCGACCAGAATCGCGATGGCATAGCCGAGCATGGGGGAGACCGCGTGTTCGCGGCTAAATGCCCCGATCATCAACAGCAGCATGGCGCCGCCCGCAACAATCAACTCGGGAAGTACCGGATAAAGCTCGAGGGCTTCGTTCATCGTCAAATACGCTTCATTTGGCGAGCTCAGCCGTGTTCGCGGCGCCCAGCGCGTGATGATAATTCTCCACCAACGCCGCAACCGCAGCCTGGGAAACGTCGATCACCGGCTTGGGATAGACGCCAAACAGGATGGTGAGAACGACAAGGGGCGCGAACGCGGCGATCTCGCGTCTGTCCAGGTCGAGGATGGCGGCAAGCGATGGTTTTTCCAGTTTGCCGAAAATGACCTTGCGATAGAGCCATAAGGCGTAGGCGGCGGACAGGATGACGCCGACGGTGGCCAGCGTCGCGACCGCCGTGTTTACACGGAATGTCCCGATCAGGGTAAGGAATTCGCCCACGAAGCCCGAGGTGCCGGGGAGCCCCACATTGGCCAGCGTAAACACCATGAACGCCGCCGCATAGAGTGGCATGCGATCGACGAGACCGCCATAGGCCGCGATCTCCCGCGTGTGCATGCGGTCATACACGACGCCAACGCAAAGGAACAGCGCGCCCGATACGATGCCGTGGGACAACATCTGGAAGATGCCGCCGCCGATGCCCTGGATCGTGCCGGCGAAAATTCCCATGGTAACGAATCCCATGTGGGCGACGGAGGAGTAGGCGATCAGCTTCTTCATGTCCACCTGCACCAGGGCGACCAGCGCGGTGTAGATGATCGCCACCACCGAAAGCGCAAAGATCAGAGGCGCGAATTGCTCGGAGGCAAGCGGAAACATCGGCAGCGAGAAGCGCAGGAAACCGTAGCCGCCCATCTTCAAAAGGATGGCTGCGAGGATAACCGAGCCCGCGGTCGGCGCCTCCACATGCGCGTCCGGGAGCCATGTATGGACGGGCCACATCGGCAGCTTCACGGCGAACGAGGCGAGGAAGGCAAACCACGCCCACATCTGCAGAGAACGCGGGAAGGTATGGTGCATGAGGGTCGGAATGTCGGTGGTGCCGGCATCCCAATAGAGCGCCATGATCGCAAGCAGCATCAGCACCGAGCCGAGAAAGGTGTAGAGGAAGAACTTGAAGCTCGCATAGACCCGGCGCGGGCCGCCCCACACCCCGATAATGAGGAACATCGGGATCAGGCCGCCTTCAAAGAACAGGTAGAACAAGGTCAGATCGAGCGCCGTAAAGGTGCCGACCATCAAGGTTTCAAGCACCAGAAACGCGATCATGTACTCCTTGACGCGACGCTGGATGGGCTGCCAGCTCGCGAGGATGCACAGCGGCATCAGCGCTGTGGTGAGAATCACGAACGGCAGGGAGATGCCGTCGACCCCCACATGGTAGCCGATGGTGCCGGCAAGCCAGGGTTTTCTTTCGACAAACTGGAATTCCGGCGAGCCGGTATCGAAGCGCCATACCAGCATCAGCGAGATGATGAAAGTGAGCAGCGTCGTCCACATCGCGACCCAGCGCGCATTGCGGGCGATCGAGGCGTCCTCGCCGCGCATCACCATGATAAAAAGCGCGCCAAGGAGCGGCAGGAAGATGGTAACGGAAAGGATCGGCCAGCTCGCCATCTCAGCCGCCCCCGCCCGAAAACATGTGCAAGGTAAACCAGGTCATGAACACCGCGACGCCGATCAGCATGAGAAACGCATAGTGATACACATAGCCGGTCTGCAGGCGCACGACATTGCGGGTCACGTCCAGCACCAGCGCCGAGATGCCGTCGGGACCGAAACCGTCGATCAGCCAACCGTCGCCTCCCTTCCACAAAAGCCGGCCGATCCACAGGGTGGGCCGCACGATGATGGCGTCGTAGAGTTCGTCGAAGTACCACTTGTTGAGCAAGAACCGGTAAAGCGCCTCATGCTGGCGGGCAAGTTCGACCGGGAGTTCGGGCCGCCGGATATAAAATAACCAAGCCACCGCGAATCCGACCGCCATCAGCACGCTCGGCAGGACCGAGATCAACGTGCTGACGTGCTCCATCTCCTCCAGGATCGTGTTGGAACCGCCAACCGCCAGCGACTCGCCGAAGAAATTCTCGACGCCAGAACCGGCAAAGATGCTCAGGAAGGGATAACCTGCAAGCACACACCCGAGTGCCAACACGAACAGGGGTATCAGCATGGTCGGAGGACTTTCGTGCGCGGCTTGGTAATGCAGCTCATCATGCGGGCGACCGTGGAAAGTCTTGAAAATGAGCCGCCATGAATAGAACGAGGTAAGACCGGCGGCGCCAAGCGTCATCAGATAAGCATACAGCGCCGCCGGGTTGCTGCCCGCATAGGCGGCCTCGATGATGGCGTCCTTGGAAAAATAGCCGGCGAACGGGAACAGGCCGGTGAGCGCCAGTGTGCCTACCACCATCGTCCAGTAGGTAAAGGGAAGCTTCGTGCGTAGCCCGCCCATGTGGCGGATGTCCTGCTCGTGATGCATCGCGATGATCACTGAGCCGGACCCCAGAAACAGCAACGCCTTGAAGAAGGCGTGGGTGAAAAGGTGGAACATGCCGACCGAATAGGCCCCGACCCCCATGGCGACGAACATGTAGCCGAGCTGAGAGCAGGTCGAATAGGCGATGATGCGCTTGATGTCGTTTTGAACCAGCCCGACCGTCGCGGCAAACATTGCCGTAGTAGCACCGATTACGGTGACAAAGGTCAGCGCAGCCGGGGCAAGTTCGAACAGCGGCGACAATCGGGCCACCATGAAAACACCCGCCGTCACCATGGTGGCGGCATGAATCAGGGCCGACACCGGAGTCGGTCCCTCCATCGCATCCGGCAGCCAGGTGTGCAGCAGGAACTGGGCTGACTTGCCCATGGCGCCCATGAACAGCGCGAGGCAGATCAGTGTCAACGCATCGATGTCCCAGCTGAAGAAGTGGATGGTCTTGCCGGCGAGCGTC
>JASHYD010000318.1 GCA_030043175.1 Xanthobacteraceae bacterium
GACTATGACAAGGACGTCTACAACGGCGACATCGGCTATATCGACGTTGTCGATACGGAGGCTGGTGAACTCACCGTGAGCTTCGACGGCCATTCCGTGACCTATGGGCTCGGCGAACTCGACGCGTTGATTCCGGGCTATGCGGCGTCCATCCATAAGAGCCAGGGCTCGGAATACCCGGTGGTGGTCATCCCTGTCATGACTCAGCACTATCCGATGCTGCAGAGGAACCTGCTCTACACCGGCGTCACCCGCGGCAAGAAGCTGGTCGTCCTGGTCGGTCAGAAGAAGGCGGTTGCCATCGCAGTCCGCAATGTTTCGGGCCGGCGGCGCTGGTCGAGGTTGAGCGAATGGCTGGCATCCAGCAATCCGCCGAACATCGACAAGAAAGAGAACCCGCGGTAACCCTTCGCCTAAAGGGGCTTAGCCAAGTAGCCTTGGAGATCAAGATTTCTCGTGCGCGGTGTCGTTACTGGCCTCGTCGGCGCGGCACTCACCACTACGATGGCGGCACAACAGCGGTTATCTTCGCCCGATTTCTCGTCGAAATCCGCCTATCAATTCTAGGTTTGATGTTCTCGAGGGGTTAGCTGCTGGTTTGCCACTTTGGGGCAGCCAGGTTTGCCAGTTCGGCGTTCTCGATGCGTTTCTTTTCGGCACTGTCAGCAAGCTTCTTGCGATTGGCCTCTTCCGTGTAGCGCTGCACCTCCGAGAGCGTCTTGTGACCGCTCAGAGCCATCAATTCGTGCGCAGTGCCGCCACTCGCGGCCATGCGCCTCATACCGCCCTTCTTGAGCCCGTGGAGACGGCAGCGCTGGGGTAGCCCAGCCTGAGTGGCCCAGCGGCAGAAAAGCTTGCCAATGCGATCGACCGAATACGGCTTGCTCCATTCGCTGATGATGAACGTGAGGTGAGCCTTGGGCTCGCATCGATTGCGGCGGCAAGCTCAGGCGTAAGCGGCCTGTCTACTTGTGGGTAATTAAAAGGCTGTCTACTTCGCGACTGCCTTTGACGCGCGCGATTCAAGTCCGGCCGTTGCGGACATGCTGCGCCCCTAACCGCACGACTTCGGCGCGCCGGGACACTGCCTCAAGAGCAAACTCCATGACGAGCCGCTGTTGGGTGCCGAGCTGCCAATGGGCGCGCAGCACGCCTCAAGCCGTGAGGGCCGGGCAAGTCCCGGCCCTTTCATGTCCGCAGCCCGGTTACCCCGGCTCCGTTGGTCGGGCTGCGTATCAAACGGTAGCCGGCTGGAGATCGTCCGCACGTTGACACTGCGCGTACTATCAATCGCTCATTGCAATGTAGAGGTGGGGAATACACTTATGGCCAGATATACAATCAAAGTGATTTCTACCGGGGCGCTTGGGCTGGCGCTATCGACGACGTCAATTGTTCCGCCCCCCAGTCGGCTGCAGCAGCGGAGCTGCCCCAGCAGCACTTTGACGAGCAAATTAAGGTGCTCCTCGGAGCGGTCGCCATTGAGATGGGGGCGAGGCTCAAAGACAATAACAGAGCCCTCGCGAATGAGATCGCGGCTGCAATCGTTCGGCAGCAACAGCTGCAACAGCAACCATACCGCCCCGCTCTCACTCTTCGGGTAGAACTGGTGGAAAGGCCGCGTCGTGTCTCCCACCGGCCCCACTGGTGGTACCGCCCGCCTCCGCCTCCGTGCCCACCGGAGTGGGGCTGGTATTATTAATCGAGGGCCAGCCAACGCGCTGCGTCGTGAGAGGGGCCTGGCTCACCACCGGCCCTTTTTCATGCCCGTGATCGGATAGTTGCTGGTACTTACCTTGCGGTCGATACTTGCCGCATTGCCAAGGAATCAGAACCGCCGAGCCCACTGTCTGGAGCCTCTATAAGATCGCCAGCAAAGCCGTCTAGCTGGGCAATGTAGAGTCCGCTGACGACGCCACCGCCATCGAGAAGGCCGCAGCCGAATCCAAGGTGCCGGCTAACAGTCTGATGACGATACGGCGATCATAAGAGGGGATCAGCCGGCGCATCGGTAGGGCCCGACCCCCTGGGCCTTTTCATGTTCCGAATTACGACCAATGCCGTTGCAGCGGCGTCTCTCTTGAGTCCAATTGATCACCTTCAGCAATCCCAACCTGCGGCCCTGGTTGAAGGAGCGGATGAAGAAGGACAATGACGAAGTGCTAGCCAGCAAGATCGCCTGTACGGCGCGCTCGAGTTGCAGGCCTGCGGGCGTGCCCACCTTCATGACCTACAGTCGTTTCAAGCCGATCAATTTCCTGCAAACGCCTCAGCAGGTCACGATGATCTTTCGGGCGATTCGCAGGTACGGGCGCGCCCATCTCGACGTGCGCCATTCGGCGAATCCAAAGCCGTCCTGATACGGCGAGTCGGTCGGCCACTATGAGGGCGACACGCTCGTCGTCGACACCATCGGGCTGAATGACAAGACCTTTGTCGATAACTACCGCACCCCGCATGGCGAACAGCTGCATCTCACCGAGCGCTGGAAGTTGATTGACGACGGCAACATTAGAGGATCCGGACACGCACCATGAACCTTGGTCTGCGATCCAGTGCTTTCGGCGCGTGCAGCAACAGATGCGGGAAGAAGTCCGCGCCGAGAACAACCGGCACTTATTCGACTATGGCACCCTGGCGGCTAACAAGCTGGATTTTTGAGCGCAGCGGCTGCGGCAGTGAGGCCCTGCGTTGGCGCATCCGACGTTGCATCGTGGGGGCGTAGCCGAGCAGCCTGCGCGATTTTGTGCCGGGGGCTTTCGGGATGAGCGCGAGGGCGGGGCGTTATCTCGGGGCCTTGCCGGATCGGCTGCTCCCGCGGGACGGCGGCGGCTTTTTTCGCTGTCTGATCGGCTCGATATCCGGCGGCATCGCCTTTTCCAACCATTTGAGCCGTGGCAGAGACGGCTTCGGCCCCGTTTTTCGTTCGAGCTCGCGCTCGCGGCCGAGCACAAAACGTGCTGCATCCTCAAAACTTATTCTTCGGCCCATAATCTCAGCCTCCAACTAATTCGGAAGTCCGCTACGACCCGGCGCGTTCCCTTTCCGTCATCTCGGTTCCAAGGCGCAAGGAGGAGCTCGCGAGAAGGAAGAACGACACAATCACGCGGGGGGCCGTAACGCAAGAGTTCACGCGAGTGGCAGGCAAAATCTCGGGCCTACGGGGATCCGTTTGCAATGAAGGACTGCTTGCAGCCGCCGAACGACGTCGCCTTCGCTTGGCCGAGTGCGATGGCGCGCGCAGCAGGCCGCAGCTCTTCGAGCGTTTCTATTTGAGGTCTTGCGTCCAGCGTGATTGTGAAGTTGCACGCGGCGCTATGGGCGGCAGACATTCCGTGGGCGACGCGGCTGCGCCGCTGCGTTAAGCGGCGGCGCAGGGAAGGTCTTGTGGTATGCGGGTTTTGGGAAACTACAGCTGCGCTGTCATCTCCCGTATCCTCAACCGCTTCATCGGCTCAATTAATAGCGAAACAGTAGAGCCTGCCGGCGCCGCCGGTGTTGATGAGCGCCTGCTTGGTGCACCCTTGGCTCATATGCGCCGAATTCCACGAGGTGTTCTGGCCACCCGACCGGTCGGTGTGGCCGAGCATGGCGCGCGCGCGATCGGCCGGAACGTTCTGGTTCTGCTGCGGCAACGTCATGGCATCGGAGGTCCAGTTGTTGCAGGTGTGATCAATGCCATCGGTGAACGCGCGGCCTTGGGGGTCCGAGCCGGTCATAGCGTCGTGCTGGTTGCCGCCGGGAGGGGACCCTACCCCTGGAACCTCGTTGCCCTTGACGTCGAGGGCGGTTGCCCGCTGGACGTTGTTGCGGTCGCGTTGCTGGTCGCCATGCAGATCGCCGATGTTGCTGGCGATGAGCTGGCCCTTGACGTTGTACCAGGGTCCGGTGCCGATGCGATCGCGCGCGTTGATTCGCGGCTGGTTGCCTCGTTGTTCCTGGCTGAGATACGCGTGCCAAGTACGCGTGGCGGCTTGGCCGCCCAACGCCTGGGCTTCGTTTTGGCAAAGCTGGTCGGCGCCCGCGAGCCCGCCAAGGTTACCCGTGCCGGACGGGTTGTCGGCAACGAAGAAGGACGCGACTTGGGGCTGCAGCTGCGCCGGCTGCTGGGCCTGCGCCAACATGGCCGCCGATCCCACAAGCGCTGTGGCAACGGTGGTAAGAAGGATCGTTCTCGTCATTTGTAATTTCTCCCCGTTATTCCCCCCTTTTTAAGGGGGCTCGACCCCATAACATTCATTGCCGATCGCGCGCAATGCGTACGAGCGATCGCGGGCATCGAACCAATCATCTCGATCGCGAGATCAGCACCGGCAACGTGTCCGCCAAAAGGCGCTGCAGAGACTTCGCCGCCCGGCCTGGTATATCTCAACCCGAACGCCGCACCATCCTCGGTTAAAATATGAAGCACGCGCGGATCCCTGTTTGTGCAGCCAGCCCGGGTGGTGCTGAACCGGCCGCAGAGTTGGGAGCGCTACGAGGCACAACCGCGGATCGAAATCGCAAAGACGGGCTGCAGTTCCTGAGCGGAACATGCACGATCGCATTGATCGCTTGGCGAGAGCGGCGCATTGTCTTGCAAGACTGCCGATTGAGGCGGTTTACCGCCGGTGACGCCACGACGAGCTACACTCGCTAGGTCGCCGTCGATCGCGATCCGTGATATCATGGCGTTGTGTGAGTTGCAGCGGGCGCGGGTTTAGCGGCGTATCGGAAGCCAAGTGTGGAGGAATAACATGATGATCAGGCATAGTCTGTACTTGGGTGTGGCGGCGGTTGCCATCACGCTCGCCCTTGGCGCGTACGCGCCGGCAGCCGCCCAAACCCCCGCGGCGGTCAGCATCGGCGCAACCGACATCGGTGGCGTCGTCACCGGGCCGAAGGGACCCGAAGCGGGTGTGTGGGTGATTGCTGAGACGACTGATCTGCCCACGCGGATGATCAAGTCCGTGGTGACGGATGATCAGGGCCGCTACGTCATTCCCGACCTGCCGAAGGCTAACTACATCGTATGGGCGCGCGGCTACGGGCTTGTCGACTCCGCCCGGACACCAAGCGAGCCCGGCAAGATTGTCAACATCACCGCGATTCCCGCGCAGAGCGACGCCGCCGCCGCGGAATATTACCCCGCGATCTATTGGTACGCGATGCTCGATATTCCGGGCAAAAATATGTTCCCGGGCACTGGCAGCACCGGCAATGGCATCTCCCCAGCAATGAAGACACAGGGGCAGTGGCTCGATCAAATCAAGACCAACGGCTGCTATGGCTGCCACCAGCTGGGCAACAAGGCGACTCGGACTATCTCGCCAGCGCTAGGAACTTTCAAGAGTTCGGAGGAGGCCTGGGAACGCCGGATCCAGTCCGGGCAGGCAATGACTGCAATGGCAGGTGCGATCGGTCGGGAAGGCCCGAAATTCACACTGGCCAATCTCGCGAAATGGACGGACAGAATCGCCGCGGGCGAAACGCCGTTTGCCAAGCCTGAGCGCCCCCAGGGTGTCGAGCGTAACGTGGTCGTCACCGAATGGGACTGGGCTGACCCGAAAGCTTATTTGCACGACCAGGTCTCAACTGACAAACGAAACCCCACCGTCAATGCCTACGGTAAACACTACGGGGCAACAGAAGAGAGCCGGGAATATTTCCCGGTGCTCGATCCGAAAGAGAACAGGGCCAGCACGGTCGCGATGCCGTTGCGTAATCCCGAGGGCTTGGAGTCCTCCAAGGAGGCCACCATGGCCCCCTCGATCTATTGGGGCGACGAGGCGATCTGGGATGCCCGCACCAGCACGCATAGCCTGATCATGGACGAGCGTGGTGACGTGTGGTTCACCTCGCGCGTCAGCAAGCCGGATAATCCCGCGTTCTGCCAATCTCCGGATAATCCGTACGCCAAGGCGTTGCCGCTCAAGACATCGAATCGAGGTCTCGCCGTCTACGATCCCAAGACCAACACAACCAAGCTGATCCGCACCTGCTTCAATACCCACCACGTGGTGCTGGGGGAAGACCCCGACAACACGGTGTGGACAAGCGCCGGCGGCCCGCAGCAAGGCGCCATCGGCTGGGTCAACCGCCGTATCTGGGAAGAGACCGGTGACGAGGCGAAGGCGCAAGGCTGGGCCCCGGTCGTCATCGACACCAACGGCAATGGTAAGGTCGACGATTACGCGGAGCCTAATCAGCCGGTTGATCCGTCCAAGGATAAGCGGCTCAACGCCGGCATCTACGGCGTTGGCGTCAATCCGGCGGACGGCACGGTTTGGGGCTCGGTGCTTGGCTTCCCAGGATCTGTCCTTCGGTTTGATCCGAAGACCAAGCTGTCGGAAGTTTATGAGGTGCCGTTCCCGGGCTTCGGGCCGCGTGGATTCGACATCGACCGCAACGGGGTCGCCTATGTGCCGCTGTCAAGTGGCCATCTCGGCGCCTTCGATCGCCGCAAGTGCAAAGGTCCCCTCAATGGCCCGCAGGCCGCTGAGGGCAAGCTTTGTCCGGAAGGCTGGACGCTGACGCCATTCCCGGGACCGCAGTTCCGCGGCGTTGCCGAGACCGGCAGCGCGGAAGCGAGCTACTACACCTGGGTCGACCAGTTCAACACCTCGGGCCTCGGCGCCAACACGCCGATGGCCACCGGCAACGCGAATGAGTCGATCATGGCGCTCGTTGACGGCAAATGGGTCAACATGCGGGTGCCATATCCGCTTGGCTTCTTCGCCAAGTACATCGACGGCCGCATCGACGATCCGAATGCGGGCTGGAAGGGCCGTGCGCTGTGGACGACGGACGGCAACCGCACGCCGTTCCACCGGGAAACCGGCAAGGGGACTTTACCCAAGGTGGTCAAGTTCCAGGTTCGCCCGGATCCGCTCGCGCACTGACAGCGCTCGCACGGTAATGGCCTGGGCCGGGTTTAGACCCGGCCCAACCAACCTAACGCCCGACCCTCCGTGGCCGACGTGATTGGCTCCTGTCAATTTGAAATAGCGCAGTATCGGCTATTCCGATTCCGGCCGAGCTACGTCAATGTCTGGTTGGTGTGCGCCCTGACAAGGCGGCGCTTGCCAGTGCCGCGGAGAAAAAAATTCAGGTGGCTCAGTGGACACGGCGAAATCGGAATCATCACCCGGTAACCACGATAGCGGCGCCGGGTAAGCGATGCGGTGACCGTCAGCTTTACGCCGGCCTTTATTGGATCACCATCGGCAAACTCTGAAGTCGTAACTCCCCGACAGCGCCGCCATAGAC
>JASHYD010000319.1 GCA_030043175.1 Xanthobacteraceae bacterium
CGATAGCCTTCTGCGCATCGCCAATTCTGTCATGCAACGCCGCCAGATCGCGCTGGAAAAGCTTGCTATCCGGATCTGCCTTTGCCAACCGCTCGCTGATGGAAAACCCTGCTTGATAAGACTTCAGAGCTTCCGACCAATTGTTCTGAGACATGTGCAGATCGCCGATCTTGTATTGCGAGACCGCGTAATCCCGCGCTAAACGAGCATCGCCCGGATACGCCTTGACCAAGCGATCCCTAATGGCGAGGTTGGCCTGATAGGAGTCAACAGCCTCGGCGAAATGACCCTGCGCCAGCTGCCCGTCGCCGATCTTCTCGTGTGCAACCGCGAGGTCGCGCTGCCAAATGACATTGCTCGAATCGCCGGCGGCCAAGCGCTCTCTGATGGCGAGACTCGCTTGTTGCGATTTCAACGCCTCGGGATAATTGCCATGGGTAAGCTGTAGGCTGCCAAGCTTCTCATAGGCGATCGATGTTTCACGTTGCCAGTTGGGGTCCTCTGGATTCGTCGCTAGGAGACCTTCCGTGACTTGCCGCGCGTGATCCGCAGCAGCATAGGCGCCGGCAACGTCGCCGATCGCCGAAAGCGTAAGTGCGGTCTCGTCCAGTGCGGCGACCGTGCCGCGCAACACGTCAGGTGAAGAAGGCCCAGCAACTACGAGCTGATCGTCGAGAGAGAGTGCGCGCTTGAGCACCTCCCTGGACATTTCGGGCGGCACGCCGGTGATGGTCCGCAGCCTTTGCGCGAGATCGGAGATGAGGTCGTTTGCTGCGACGGTCGCTGCCGCCAGCGCCTGCGCGGCGTGCTGACTCTGATCTTCCACTTCCTTCCGGGCGCGGACCTCGCCAAGCGTGATATACGCGGCAATCGCAATCGTGGGGATCAACACTGCGGCGTTCACCGCCACTAGGCGTCCTTGCCATCCACGCGTGCGCTGTCGGGCAACGTCACGCTCTGTTACCTCGCCCGCTGATTCCATCGGTATCTTCCGGAATGTGGTTGCGTTGCGCCGCCTCTGACGTTTTTGGAAAATAGCCGATCAAACCGTGAGGTCAAGTGGCCGAGCGCCCGCAGTGCCGCCTATTAACTTGAAAGAGCGATACGCGAGATGCTCGTCAGGATCGAGCCGTTATCAGTTTTGTCCTCTAGAAGATGTAATCCTTCGCCGGTCAAAAATTGCACGAGATCACTATATTTCGCGGCACTGTGATCGCCGTTCAAGCAGTTTGCCAGTACCTGATACATCTGGCTGGCGCGGTCAGGGTAAAACATCGAAAATTGCTCGTAGCAAAGATAAAGGTCACGCGTAAACCGATCAGTCTGATTCATTGTTACTTCAAATCCAGATCGAACGATCCTTTTCGAAATCCAGCGGCGCATCGAACGCTCAATGGTCCCCTTCTGTTCATTTGGCATGGAAGCAGGCAGCTTTTCCAGCCACTGCTGGGATTTTGCAAATTCATTTTCAAGCGCAAAAACGTGGCTGACCATCTCTGGCCCTATTCTAAATGGTTCAATATGCTGCGCAATATCGTCTCCGGCCAGAAAGAGACTTTGGGTTTTGATGAGCATATGGAAGTACGGCCGGCGCTGCGGATGATGAATCTTATCGAATTGAGTACGATTGAGGCGAAAAAGCTTGAGTTCCGATACGATGGGGAAGCTCGCTTTGGCGGTGTCCTCCACAAGAGAGTCTGCCTGCTCGAAGTCGGTGTCTGAAAAATAAATAAAATCGGCGTCCGAAACATTCGCGATCGCAAGCCCACGAGGGATAGAACCCCTCAGATACACCGCGCGAACACCATCTCGAGTCATCAAAGCGCTGACAACAAAATCGACAAGCGGTCTCCAAACGCTACCGATGAGGTCAATAGCAACATCGGGTTGAACATAGCCCAAGCCATCTGTCACGAGAAATCGGCCGATACGTCGAGGTTCACTCATTATGGACGCGCCCGACAAGGCACCGATCTCCGGGAGAAGTAAAACGCAAGGCCTCGGCAGTTACCAATTCAATCAACCAAGCTCAGAAAATGCTCTCCGTGCAAATATCGCGCCAACCGCAGCTTTCCGTCATTGTCGAGGGGACCTGAAAGGTCGCCTGGCCTGAACAATTTCCTTTTGCACATGTCGTCCACAGTCACCCGGATTTTGTCAGGAAGAGCGAACTTTCTGCCCTCGAATTCGAGAATCGTACCGCGAGCTTCCATCGAGATACGATACCGGCTCGTGTCCGGCGTTTTAAGCCTCGTTTGCAGTCCGATCACCCTCGCGTCGGACTGGAACATCCCTCCCGGACGAACGCGCGCGGACCTGACGCGCTCTAGGAAATTTTCAATTACGCGATCATCGTCGGCTTGGTCTTGCAATGCACGGATACACCGGGAAAGGCCCTCCTTTAGGCTTTTCTTGATATCGTCGTCGGTTGCGAACCCTGGCGGGAGAGCCGTGCGAAAGTCGGCCAGCTCCTTGCTGGAACCGACCAACTCGGAGAGAAGTTCAACCCATGTGTAAACCGTAATCCCGATGGTGACGTGAGCGGAGTGTCTTTGCGAAGTGTGCGCGGCATGAACATAGCCCCGCGGCAGATACAAAAGGTCGCCCTGTTTGAGCTCCAGCTCAAGAATGGGCGCCGCCGGCAGAACGTATCCCACGGGCGTGAACGGCTGAGTACGGTGCGGCAAAGTCAACGGCGGCTCGAACACGCGCCAGCGCTTGGTGCCGGCCACCTGTAACACGAACACTTCGTGCGTATCATAATGGGGAGTGAAACCTGGGGAATCGCCTGGCGTGAGATAGGCATTGGCATGGACGGGGTGGCTGAAATCGTTCTCCAACGCCTCGCACAATTCTCTCAACGGCACCCAAGTTCGTTGCATCGCCGGCAACACCACGGTCGAACCCAAGCGGTACTCGGATTGGATTTGTGCGATGTCCGGTACACCGTTGAAAAATTCACTGCCGTGTTTGATGTTCTTGGTATAGGCCTCGGGAGCCAGATAGGCGCCGTTCCGCGCCAGCTGGATCGCCGGGTAGCGCAAGTCGGTCGAAGAAATAATGTCTTCCAAATCTTGATTGGTGAGGACGGAATCGTAGTAATGCGCGTTGCCGCGTGAGAGGTGGAGGGGTTTACGCTCCCAATGGTCGCAAAAAAAGTCGTGCGGGAGCACTGGGGCTAGCAGCGCCGTCAAGCCGAAAGGCGTCCGGGCTTCACTCGTCATGTTGCGCATCGATGGATATGACAGCCGCCCTCCATCATCTCCTTAGAACCTGCCAAAAAGCGAGTCAGGATTGAACTTGTAGGCGATGCCGACGCGGATATCACTGATCGCCACCTTATTCCCGGACTCGCCGGAATTGGTTGGGACACTGAGGAAACTCGTCGTCCCCAGGTCAGTATAGCGATATTCAATACGCCCGAAGACGTTGTCGGTAAAGGCGTAGTCCAACCCGGCGCCGACGGTCCAACCGGAGAGGTCGGCATTGTTAACGAAAATGCCGGTGGATGCCCCGGGTACACCAAATGGTGGCTGCCCGAGCAAGGCGTAGCCGGTCGTGGCATTGCTCCATGCCCAGCCGCCCGTTCCAAAGATCATGAAACGATCAAACGCGTAACCAAGCCGACCGCGAACCGAACCGAATTCCTTGATCGTGGTGGAAATCGTGAAGGGGCCACCGGGGAAAGTGCCGGCCGGCGCAGTAAACGAGGAATCTGCTTGGCTGTTGGCAGTGAGGTAGCCCCATTGGTAATCGGCTTCCGCCCCGACCACCAAATGATTGAACTGATAATTGCCGCCGACCAACCCACCGGCAAACATTCCTCTCACGCTGAGGTTGTAGGGGTCCAAGGGATCGCCTGTTGCATCCGTCAGGATGCCGCTCGAGTCCGCCCAACCATAGCCGCCATCGAACCCGCCATAGACACCCGTCCAATCATAGGCCCCGGGGGCGCGCGGCTGCGCCTTGTAGAGCGGTGCCCGCGGGGAACTGGTTCCGACGGTGGAGTGCGTGCTTGCGCGTGCGCTCAAATCGAATTTGTAGTTCACGCCGAATTCGATCTCGCTCAGGTCGGTCTTCGAAGTCGTGGCGACCAGCGACAACGGTAACGTGATGGTGGACGAACTATAATTCGTGTGGCGATATTCCACGAATGCATTCCAATCTTTCGCAAAGGCGATGGCTACGCCACCGCCCGCTGTCCATCCGCTGAGATATCTATTCACGGCCTCGTCTTGGCCCGGGGTCGAGTTGTTGACCGTGCCGGTCAGCTGGGTTCGGATGTATTGATTGCTCGACCAGGCCATGCCGCCGGTTCCGTAAAGCAAGATATTATCGATTGCGTAACCGAGGCGCACGCGCGCGGTCTCGCTGTCGAACACATTGCTTTCGATCGAACTCGTGCCGGTAGCATCGGTGATCGTTGTCGCCTTTCTCGCCCCGGAATCAACGTCGCCCTCAAAGCCAAGCACCACGCGCGACGGGAACATGTAGTCGTAGCCAACTTGAATGCCGTAATGCCAGTCCGTCGGACTGAGGTCACCGGGAGCGACTACGGTCCCGGTTGCCGTGTTGACGGCGCTGCTGCTGGTATTGGACGCGGTGTGATCGACGTGACCGCCGACATGGAGCCCTGTCCAATCGTAATTCGCCGGCGGCGGTCGGTACTCCGGGATGGCGTGCCTGAGTTCGTCCGCCATTGCAGGCACGTTGAGCGTTTCGATCGGGCCGGCGAACGTCAGCCGGAAAGCAAGCGGCTCCAGCGGATGCAGCACATAGTCCATTACGCCGTTCGCGCAAACTGCTGCCGGAACGGTACTGGGCGCGCCATTCTTGGGATTGCACTGGGCAAACAGGGCATCGCTAGGGAGTAGTGAGTTGTAGGCGTAAGTCGCCTGGTTGGTCGACGAGTTCATCAGGTTGAGCGCGTCGAGCTGGATGCGCCAGCCGTTCTCGAACCGGTAGCCAAAGCCGCCATTGATGACGTTGAACGGCG
>JASHYD010000320.1 GCA_030043175.1 Xanthobacteraceae bacterium
GCGCCTTGGCTTGGAGCAAGACCCGAACCGACGCAATGGTCGGCCACGTATTGTAGCACCACCGGGTTCTCGGTGATCAGCTCGTCCGTCGCGGTCCGCAAGACCGGGACCTGTCCCATGGGGTTGACGGCGAAGAAATCGGCGCCGTCGGCGGTCCGCTTGGCCTTGAGGTCGACGGCGGTGAACTTCGCCTCGGCGCCGGCTTCGTAAAGGGCGATGCGGGTGGCGAGGGAACAGGCCATCGGAGAAAAGTAGAGCTCCATGTCGATCTCCCTGGTTGATTTTATACTGGATGGTACAAATATAACTGATAGTCAAGGATTTTTTTCGAAATGGTACAAAAATCACTGGCGCGGCGCGGCAGGCCGCGTGCTTATGATCCCGACGCCGCGTTGGCGCGGGCCGTCGATGCGTTCTGGGATGCCGGTTTTGCGGCGACATCGCTCGACGCTCTCACCCTTGCGACAGCAATGAACCGGCCGAGCCTCTATGGCGCATTCGGCGACAAGCAGGCGCTCTACCGTAAGGCGTTCGATTTTTATCGAGCGCGCACCCGCGAGGAGCTTGGCAAGGCATTCCGCGATGACGATCCGCTGCGCATCGCGCTCTGCAATGTCTACGACACCGCGATTTCGATTTATCTGTCGGGCGACAATGGCGCGCGCGGCTGCTTCATCATCGGGACTGCAGTGACACAAGCCGTGAGCGATTCCGACATCCGCGCTGCCTTGGCGGACACGCTGCGCGAGATCGACGGCGCCTTCGCGCTGCGCATTGAGCGCGCGCAGCGCAACGGGGAATTGTCGGCAGACGCCGATCCGGTAAAGCTCGCCAAGCTCGCCTCAGCAACCCTCTATTCGCTCACCGTTCATGCCAGAGCGGGGCAAGGACGAGCGGCGCTCCAAACCATTGCGGATGCCGCGGTAGATGTCATCTGCGGGTCGCCAAAGGGCGGCGATCGGAAAAAACTACGCCACAACAGCAAGCGGCCTCGCTGATGCGCTGTCGGAGCATCACCCGTCTGATCGTTGATACCGCTCAGCAGGCAGCCTGCGCCACGTTGGCCCACTCAAATCGTAACCTGGGTGCCGACCTCGACCACGCGGCCGGTCGGGATCTGGAAATAGTCCGTGGCATCGTTAGCGGCCCGTGCCAGCGAAATGAACAGACGGTCCTGCCATAGCGGCATGCTGGAACGCGCTGCCGGGCGGAGCTTGCGGCGCGATACGAAGAACGAGGTCGACATGATGTCGAACAGCCAGCCGAGCTTGCGCGCGATGCCGAGGGCCTGCGGCACATTGGGGCGCTCCATGTAGCCGAACCGCAGCGTCACCCGGGAAAAAGTCTGCCCAACCGGTTCTATGCGCACGCGTTCCTCCTGCGACACGCGCGGCCTGTGATCGGTCTCGATGGAAAGGATGACGTTTTTCTCGTGCAGCACCTTGTAATGCTTGAGGCTGTGCATCAATGCGGTCGGCGCGCTCGCGGGATCGCTCGTAAGGAACACGGCAGTGCCGCTGACGCGCTGGGGCGGCTTTTTCTCCAGCATGGCCACGAGGTCAATGAGCGGCGTCTCTTGCTGGCGCGTCTTATCGAACAGCAACTTGCTGCCCCGCCGCCACGTGTACATGATCACCATCACGACGCTCGCAATTGCGAGCGGCACCCAGCCGCCATCGATGACCTTGAACAGGTTCGCTGTCAGGAAGGTCGTGTCGATAATCACGATAGGGGCTATCAACGCGACCGTGCCGGCGAGCGACCAGTTCCACACCTTGTGCACGACGATAAAGGCCATGAGAGCGGTCGCCACCATTGTTCCCGTCACGGCAATTCCGTAGGCGGAAGCGAGCGCGCTCGAGGAACGAAACAGCGCGACCAGGAGCAGCACGCCGACCAGCAAGCCGGCATTGATGCGAGGCATGTAAATCTGCCCCTCGTGCTCCTCCGACGTGTGCCTGATCTCAAGGCGGGGCAGCAGGCCGAGCCCGATCGCCTGCCGGGTCAACGAATATGCGCCGGTAATGACCGCCTGGCTGGCGATGACGGTTGCCACTGTGGCGAGCACAACCATCGGCAGTTGCGCCCAATCCGGGTAGAGCAGAAAGAACGGATTCTCCAGCGCCTTCGGATCGGCGAGCACCAGCGCGCCCTGGCCCAGATAATTGAGCGTCAGGGAAGGAAAGACAAAGCACAGCCATGCGCCCTGAATCGGCAACCGCCCAAAATGGCCGAGGTCGGCATAGAGGGCTTCCGCACCGGTCACCGCAAGAAACACCGCTCCCAGCGTGACCACCCCAACCATGCCGTGCTCGGCGAGGAACGACAGTCCGTAACCAGGATTAAGCGCGAGGATTATGCCCGGATGGGTCACCATCCAATAGGCCCCCGGCAACGCGATGGCGGCAAACCACACCACCATGATTGGGCCGAACAGGCTTGCCACCTGCGCGGTGCCGCGCCATTGGAGCGCGAACAACACCACCAGGATCGTAACAGTGACCGGCACGATATAAGGATCAAATATCGGGGTAACGATCTTCAATCCCTCGACCGCCGAGAGCACGGAAATCGCCGGGGTAATCAGCGAATCGCCAAAGAATAGCGCCGCCCCGATGATGCCCATCATCACCACGGCGGCGATGTTCTCGCCGGTCGCTTTGCGGGCAAGCGCCATCAGCGTCAGCGTACCCCCCTCGCCGTTGTTGTCGGCGCGCAGAAGCACGAGGACGTATTTGAATGTGACGATGAAGATCAGTGCCCACAGAATGAGCGACAGCACGCCGAATACCGCCTCGGATGTTGCCGCTTGCTCGGCGCCGGTCGCCCTTATGGCCTCATGAAACGCGTAAAGCGGACTTGTACCGATGTCACCATAGACGACACCAATGCTGCCGACAGCAAGTCCGACTAATCCGGTCGCAGTTCGGCCCGGACCGGGTCTTGCCGCCCTCTCCGCCTCAGCGCCCCCGCGGGGAGCCGCAACGCTCTCAGACATAATGAATGGCGACCAATGTTGCGCCGCACAAAGGTGGGCCGCGGTTTGTAGCACCAAGCCGACCGCGTCGTCTACCGCCTCAGCCACCCTTCTCCCCGGCGAATGCGCAGGCGGGGGTCCCGGGAAGTGGCCCGACGGGCTGTCGCGAGCCAAATCTGCGCGGCCGTCCACACGCGACAAGTTGCTCTCCCACGACGTGATTTCGGCGCCGTGATGATGCGCCACGACCCTCTCGCCGATAGCGGGGAGGCTGTCTTGAGCCTTGCTCTAGTCACGCAACGCGCGACTGTGCTACATCAAGGCCTGAGAGGGGGAGCTGCAAAATGAGCGCAATGCCGAGCCCCGCACAGCCCGAGTTCTCCGAAGGCTCACTGACCATTAAGCCGTCGGGCGACGTGCCGACTATCCACCCAGCCGATCTGAGAAATGACCAGTTCCCGCCCAGCCCGCAGTCGTTCGTCAAGCGCGCCTCGCTGGCCTTGGCCCGCTTTCTGATCACGTTCTGTATCGGTGTCGGGGCCACCTTGGCGTGGCAGTCCTACGGCGACACGGCCAGAGAGATGATCGCGAGCGCGTCCCCGCAGCTTGCCTGGTTGGCACTGCCGGCCGCACAAGACCCTACCGAAACGGTCGCGCCGGCCGGGCCAGCTGTCGCGCCCGCCCCTGCTTCTCACGATCAGCAGCAACCCAACGCGCTATCGATTGATCTTGACGGGATGCGACAGAGTGTCGACCGGATCGCCGCAAATCAGGACGAGATGACGCGAAGTATCGGCCAACTCGTGGCCGGCCAGGAGCAGATGACGCGAGAGATCGCTAAATTGCAGTCGATTGAACAGTACATCCTTTACAAGAACTCGGAACCGCCGGCGCGGACCGCCCCTGCCGCAGCGCCCAAGCCCGCCGCGCGGCCATCGCAGCCGCCGGTAGCGCGCTGACCGCCTGTCTGATCAGGGCGCCTCATCTTATGGGGGATAGGCGCGAGCGTGCGCATGCGATTGCGCAGCCGGGCCCGTTTGCCCTACCTTGGAGGTGCGCATCCCTCCTGCGCTTTTGCCCTGGCCAAATGAAGGGACGGGAAGAGAGGCACGACATGAAAGCGTTTATCACCTGCGCTGTTGCGGCGGCCATGGTGTTGGTTGGGGTCACCACGGCACCGGCCCAGTCCATCACCGTGAATCCCCCCTCTACCGTAGAAATCGAGGGACTTCCTCGTTTGCCAAGCTTTTTCAAAAATTGCGAGGAACCACTTCCATGGTATTGTGCAAGCCCCCCAGGATTGCTGTGGTTCGGCTCCACCGCGACACTTCAAAACGATCGCCGACCAGCTTTGCGTCGCGCGAGCCGGGAACTTGCGCGGCGACAGTGACGCCGCAGCGGCATGCATAGGACGGGTTGAGGGTCAACCGAAACCCACCAATGGCCAGTGAGCCGGCACATCCTGGGAGGTGCACGAAGCATCGATCGCGGAAACACGTGTAGCCTCTCGCGCGCCGCACCGGCCGGGGCTGCGTCCTAGTAGCTCTGCTTCGCTTTGCCCTACGCGGTCATTCTTCTCGCCAACGGTATTGCGGTCGCGCAAAGGATCGCCATTACCCAGAACGCCTCGCCCCCTAGCGCTGCATAGAGTGAGCCGGACACCACGGTAAGGAGCGCCGTTGAGATCACGACCGCCATGGTGCCGTAGAGCGCCTGCGCGGTTGCGGCTAGATGACCGGGCACCGTGGTGCCGATCAAACGCATGCCGGCTAGATGAAACAGCGCGAAGGTCAGGCCGTGCA
>JASHYD010000321.1 GCA_030043175.1 Xanthobacteraceae bacterium
AATAGGACTACCCGGCATCGCCAGATGTTGGCAATATACGCCACGCGCCCGCGACGCGGGAGGTCGTTCGGGTCGAACGACCCTGCGGAGCTGCCAGAAGCCGCAAAAAGCGCGGTTAGATGCAGGGAGGTAGCCCATGCAAGTGGGGTGGTCGACACTTCTTATCATTCACGGAATTTTCGCGGTCTTCTTGCTCGGCGCCATAACGCACCAGGCGGTCGGCGCGGTTTGGCCAGTCACCAAGAAGGGGAGCGGTTTCTTCCAGTCTGTGCGTGGCGTCAACGGAATGAGCTACACGAATGCGGTCGTCCTTCTTTTTGTGGTGACGTTCGCACTCGGCACGATCATCTATCCGACCTATCGAGTCAATGTGCGGACGGTGCTGCAGGAGTATAGGCTTTTCAAGCCGGAGGGTGCCTTCGAGATGAAGGAGCATCTGCTGGCCTTGTCTTTGGCGCTTCTGCCGATCTACTGGCTCCTTTGGAGTAAGGCGTCCGAGGCCAATCGGACGGCGCGAGCGGTCCTGACCAGCCTCATCGCGGTTGCGGTGTGGTGGGGCTTCCTCACCGGCCACGTCATCAACAACATCCGGGGATTTGGATCATGACAAAAGCAGAACGTCTGGCCGCCATTTTCGGTATCGCTTTTGCTATCATCTACGCGCCAACCATGGACCTCAATTGGACCGCGGCGACCTATCACCCGATCCAGGGGATATGGCAGTTGGGCAAAGCCGCGCCGCTTGGTGGCGGCTCGCCCGCTATGTACTGGTACGGGTTCGTCATTACGTCTGCCTTGGGGGCGGCGGTCGTGACCGGGTTGGCCGCCCTCATTCCAGATAGTCTCTTGGATCGCGTGCCGTGGCGGAGCCTGGCTTGGCTAATCCCGATCTTGTCGATCATCTACATCGGGTATGTGCTGCTGCCGTACGCAACAAAGACCTAGCCTCGTTCCGCATTGCGGTCACCCTTCTGTCGCGCTGTTTTGCTTTGGCGACCTACCCGTCAAAAAACGACGGCGCGGCCGGAAGAACAGGCCTGAATGACCTCCGGCAGCTATGAAGCGAGCGATCCCTCTACGGCTAGGCCTAGCCGGGTTGCTAATCGCAATCCTCTGTCTTGGGGTATTTGCCTTTTCGGATGTTGCGTCCGAAAGTCCGCTAGTCGCGTTTAGCGCCATAGCAGGGGTCTCGACGGCAATTCTGACGGTATTTTATTTTGATTCGAGCAAAGACTGAAAAAGGTTGGCGCTAGCGCCCATGCGCGAATCTGCCGTTGAGCGGACAAGAGAGAAACCGCGCAAAAATTGACATGTTGTTTGCGGAGGAGAAAAGATGAAAGCGCCGGGGCCATTAAAAAGAAATCGTACGTGCTTTTTTGAAGCGCTCTGTGCGGCTATCGCCGCACTTGTCGCGGCGCCGGTGTTCGCACAGTCGCCGGCGGGCATTCCGAGTGTGCTTGCGGCCGGCGAGGTACCGGAACTTGTGCAGGAGGGATTCACGTTCACGGAGGGGCCGGTTGGCAGCGCCGAGGGCGGGCTTTTCTTTTCCGATATTCGCGCCAACAAGACACACTACCTCGATCCGGGTGGAAAAATCACGGTGATCCGCGAAGGGACCAATGGGGCCAACGGTCTTGCCCTTACGAAGGAGGGCGAACTGCTGTTTGCGGAAGGGGACGGCAAGCGTATTTCGAAGCGCGGCAAGGATGGCACCATAACGACCCTCACCGAGGGCGCCCCGGGCATTCCTTTGTTGGCGCCGAACGATTTAATCGTGGATGCCAAGGGCGGCATCTATTTCACCGATCCCGGGCCGAGGCCGGTTGTGCCGGGACGAGCAACGCATGTTTTCTACCTGCCGGCCGGTGCCAAAGCGCCGATAGTCATTGACGCGCGAAATCCAAGACCGAACGGGCTCGTGCTAACGAACGACAGCAAGACGCTCATCGTTGACGATACCCTCGGGGTCATTGTTTGGGCGTTTGATATCGAACCCGATGGCACCGCCACGAACAAGCGGGTATTCGCCACCTTGCGCGGCATCCCGACGGACCACGAAAGCGGCGCAGACGGAATGGCAATCGACAGCGACGATCGCGTGTACGTCACGACGGCTGCGGGGGTCCAGGTCTTCGACTTGAAAGGCCAGTTTCTCGGTATGATCAAGGCGGATCGCCAGGCTGCGAACGTTGCGTTTGCCGGGCCGGACAAGCGGACGCTTTATCTGACAGCCCGCCAGGGCCTCTACCGAATAAAGACGCTGGCAAAAGGTCCAAGCCGTTTAGGCAAATAGGCGCGCCTGCGGGATCGGGAGCTCCAATCCTAACCCCTACGTTAATCTTCCCATGCAAAGTGCCTACATCGTTAGGACAACATCGTCTTCAACAACGTCACGTGACTTTGACTTCGAAGAGGCTGCAGGTACTGGATCACTAGCTTTGGTGGCGAGGATGCGAGCGTAGGTCAGATTGGCTGCGTTTGATGTCGTGGCGAGGCGTGGCGCACAGGTAGTTCGACCTGCGCTTTTCCGGTGCAGGGAATCCAGATCGCACACTTGGGGAGGAAGCTCATGGGTCGCTTAACCATCGCCGCGCTTATCGCGATGGCCCCGGTTGCCCTCGCCGCGCAGCAGGCGACGGAGCCGTATACGCCAGGCCTGGGCGAGTTCATGACGGCGACGCAGCTGCGCCATGCAAAGCTATGGTTTGCGGGACGGGCGAAGAACTGGGACTTGGCGGGTTACGAGATTGATGAGATCAAGGAAGGGCTCGAAGACGCCCCCAAGCAGGTTCCAAGCCATGACGGGCTTCCGATTGCGGACATGATCAAGTCTCATACGCAAGATCCGCTGGATGAGCTCGAAAAGGCCGTCGATGCGAAGAGCACCGCCAAATTCATCTCCGCTTTCGACAAGCTCAGCAAGGGGTGCAACGCCTGCCACGCCGAAGCAAAGAAGGCATTCATCAAAATCCAGCGCCCGGCTGCGGCGCCACTGACCAACCAGGTATTCCGTCCCTGATACGACCTGAGCGACCCCCATTGGTGGCGCTCGATGAAAAGTGGGCTCACGTCGCCTCACGTCCGGTCAATCGGGCCTGAGAATAATTTGAGGAGGCTGGAATGATGAAGCATGTCCTTCGACTGGCATCGCTGCTGGCCTTGTTCGCGCTGTGGTCGCTGACGCCACTACCCGCACAAACGCAACCAGCATGGATCGTGGCCCTCCGCGACGGCGGGCACGTAATTGTGTTCCGTCACGGTGCGACCTATCCCGATCAAGCCGATACCGATCCGTTCAACTTGGCCAATGTCGACAAGCAGCGCCAACTCAATGATGCAGGCCGCGCCAAGGCGAAGGAAATCGGCGAGGCCTTCCGCAAATTGAAGATA
>JASHYD010000322.1 GCA_030043175.1 Xanthobacteraceae bacterium
GACGAAGCAGCCGCGACGGTGGACGAGCTGATGAGCGACCTCGTCAACGCCGGCGAGACGGTCTTTTCCGCCGGCGGGCCGCGCGGCACTCTGCCGTGGATCGCCGACGATCATCCGATCTGCGATGCTGTGGCCATGCTGCTCCCCGCCTATGCGGCCATTGAGACGGCCGCGCGCCGCAAGGGGCTCGATCCGGATCACCCGCTGCACTTGACCAAGGTGACGCGAACCTTGTGAGCGGCAAGCTACTCGGATTGCCCAGGATTTCCGAAAGGGGGCATCACGGAGGGGCAAAATAAATTTTATAAGATATATCTTGCGTTACATCGCAATGTGTACCATCTAAAGATATGTCTAACTTCACTCGAGAGAACTAAAATGCGTGGAAATTTCGAACCTTATGCCGAAAAGTGGGGAGCTGGCCGGCATCGCCGCGGCCGCTTCGGCTTGCATGGCTTCTTCGGCCACCGTGGCGGGCCGGGCGGAATGGATGCCGACGACATTCTGCGCGCCAAGCGCATCATGGCGCAGGGCGACCTTCGCCTCATCGCGCTCGCGCTGATTGCCGAGCAACCTCGCCACGGCTACGAGATCATCAAGCTGTTTGAGGAAAAAACCGGCGACTGGTACAGCCCGAGCCCCGGCATTGTTTACCCAACGCTGACCTACCTTGAGGAGGCCGGCCACGTCACAGCGGCGGCCGAAGGCAGCAAGAAGCTTTATAGCATCACCGCTGCAGGCCGCGCCTACCTTGAAGCCAATCGCGACGTGGTCGAGGCTGTGCTCGACCGCTTGACGGCGCTTGGCGAACGCGTGAACCGATGGCGGCGTGCCGGGCGCGGTGAACGCGACAATCGACGCCCCCTGCCGCCGCTGGTGGAAGCTGCCTTCGACCATTTGCGCGAGACCGTCGGCAAGCGGCTCGAAAGCGACGCCGCGGCGGAAGCGCGGCTGGTCGAAATCCTCGCCCGCACCGACGCCGATCTGCAGCAAGCGTGACGGCGACGCCGATCAGGCGGCCCCTGGCGCGCCGTTGCGACGGCATCGAACCATGTTCTGAGTGCATGCCCGCGCTTGTCGCGGGCACCTTGCTGCCCCTCCCACCTCGAGGGTAGGGAGGGGGCAAGATGCGGATGGCCGGGGCCAGACGCCCCGACCATGACTGCGAATGAATGCGTCAATATGACCGGAACGCACTGTGGCATATCGCGTGGATGTTTTCTTCACGGAGGTCCTCGACGCGGGCCCGCGCAGCGGCTCGGCAATGCTCTTTAACCTTTGCGCTTCATGAGATTTAACATGACCATTCTCAAGACTGACCGCGATGCTGCCGCTGCACCACAAGAAGCTCCGCCCTTAAAATTCTCCCACTATCAGAAGTTCGTCATAGCGCTGCTCGCGTTCTTGCAGTTCTCAATCGTCCTCGACTTCATGATCATCTCGCCGCTTGGGGCGGTCATCATGCCGGACCTCAATATTGGCCCGCAGCGATTTGGCGAGATCGTATCGGCCTACGCCTTCAGCGCCGGCGCGTCAGGGTTCCTGGCGGCCGGTTTCGCCGACCGCTTCGATCGAAAGAGATTTCTGCTCTTCTTCTATTGCGGCTTCATCGGCGGCACGACGCTGTGCGCGTTCGCGGCCAACTATCCTTTGCTGCTGCTGGCCCGCATCGTGACGGGAGTGTTCGGCGGGGTCATCGGCTCCATCGTGCTTGCGATCGCAACGGATCTCTTCCCGCTGGCGATGCGCGGCCGTGTGATGGGGGTCGTACAGACCGCCTTCTCTGCGAGCCAGGTGTTAGGTATCCCGGCAGGACTATCGATCGCCAACATCTGGGGCTGGCACGCGACGTTCCTGGCGATCATCCTCGTCGCCATCCCGGTGGGCTTGATCATCGTTTTTTACATGAGGCCGGTGGTCGGCCATCTTGCGCTCAAGCAGCAGGAAAGCCCTTGGCAGCACCTGACCACCACTCTGTTGGAGCCGCGGCATGCCATGGCCTTCGCCACAACGGGGTTGCTTGTGACGGGCGGGTATATGCTCATGCCGTTCGCCAGCGTCTACACGGTCAACAATCTCGGCATTGCGGTGACTGACCTGCCCACGATTTATCTGGTATCGGGAATGTTCACCATCTTTACCGGTCCGCTGATCGGCAGAGCGAGCGACGCGTTCGGAAACTTCAGGACCTTCATCTTTGGCTGCGCCGTCTCGATCGTCATGGTGCTCGTCTATACGCATCTCGGCCACGTTCCGCTGTTCGTCCTGATCGTCATCAACGTGCTGCTGTTCGTCGGCATATTTTCACGCATGATCCCGTCGCGAGCGCTGATGTCGGCGATCCCTGAGGTCTCCAAACGCGGCTCCTTCAACGCCGTCAGCGCCTCGCTGCAGCAAGTCTCGGGCGGCGTCGCCTCTATCATTGCCGGTGCCGTCGTTGCACAAAGTCAGGGTGGCGACCTGCAGGGCTTCGATCGCTTAGGCTACATCGTGGTGGCGACGACCCTGCTGTCGATCGGTTTGATGTACTTTATTCAAAAAGCCGTCGCCGAAGGCCCCCGTCGCTAAAAGCGGCCAGGTGTCTCTCCCGGGCGATTAAAATCCTGGGGAGAACCTTGTGGTCGCCATTGCCGGCAGACACACCGGGCGGCCGCCAAAAACGCGCGCAAACATTAAAGCTATTGCCTAACTATTCTCATCGTGATACTTAGGCACATGCTTAACCAATCGCCCGACCTCGACCGCCTGTTCCATGCGCTCGCCGACCCGGCACGGCGGGCAATGGTCGAACGACTGAGCCGTGGGCCGGCACCGGTGAGCGAACTTGCTC
>JASHYD010000323.1 GCA_030043175.1 Xanthobacteraceae bacterium
GGCACCGGAGCCTCGCCGCTCACTTCGATCAAGCATGCCGGCTCGCCCTGGGAGATCGGTCTCGCCGAAACCCATCAGACCCTGGTTGCCAACCGCCTGCGCAGCCGCATTGCCGTACAGGTCGACGGCGGCATCCGCACCGGCCGCGACGTCGTGGTCGGTGCGCTGCTCGGCGCCGACGAGTTCGGCTTCGCCACCGCGCCCCTCATCGCCGCGGGCTGCATCATGATGCGCAAATGCCATCTCAATACCTGTCCGGTCGGGGTCGCTACCCAGGATCCGGTGCTGCGCAAGCGGTTCACCGGCCAGCCCGAGCACGTCATCAATTTCTTCTTCTTTGTCGCGGAGGAAGTCCGTGAACTCATGGCTGAGCTTGGGTTCCGGAAATTCGATGACATGATCGGACAGTTGCAGATGCTCGACCAGCGTCGCGTCATCGCTCATTGGAAAGCCAAAGGGCTCGATTTTTCCAAGCTGTTCTACAAGCCGGACGCGCCCGCCGACGTGACCATCTTCAGGTGCGAACCGCAGCACCACAAGATCAGCGACATATTGGATCGGCAGCTGATCGCCGAATCGACGCCGGCACTGGACCGCGGCGTGCCGGTGCGGATCGCGACCAAGATCAAAAACACCGATCGGGCAGCCGGCGCGATGCTGTCGGGCGAAATCGCCAGGCGCTACGGCCATGCCGGCCTGCCCGACGATACAATCCACGTCAACCTGACCGGAACGGCCGGGCAGAGCTTCGGCGCCTGGCTAGCGCGGGGCGTCACGCTCGAACTTGAAGGCGAGGCCAATGACTATGTCGGCAAGGGCCTCTCAGGGGGACGCATTATCGTGCGCCCGCCCGTCGACTCGGGGATCACGCCGGAAGAGTCAATCATCGTCGGCAATACCGTGCTTTACGGCGCGATTTCCGGCGACTGCTATTTCCGGGGAATTGCGGGCGAGCGTTTTGCGGTCCGCAACTCCGGCGCCGTTGCCGTGGTCGAGGGCTCGGGCGACCACTGCTGCGAATACATGACGGGCGGCATCGTCGTCGTGTTGGGCAAGACCGGCCGTAATTTCGCGGCCGGAATGTCGGGTGGCATCGCCTATGTGCTCGACCAGGATGGCGGATTTGCCAAGCTCTGCAACATGGCGATGGTCGAGCTTGAGCCCGTGCTCGACGAGGAGGCGATCAATGCCGAGGTCTATCATCACGTCGGCGATCTTTCCGGTCATGGCCGCGTCGACGTGATGGCCGATCTGACGCGTCACGACGCGGTCCGGCTGCGTCTGTTGATCTCGCGCCACGCCCAATTTGCCGGCTCGAGCCGCGCCGCGCAAATCCTTGAGAATTGGGATGCGTTTCTGCCGAAGTTTCGCAAGGTGATGCCCGTCGAATACCGGCGTGCCCTGGCAGAGCTGGCGAGGGAGAGGGCGGCCAAGATGCAGGCGGCAGAATGACGGGGAGCGCGGCGGCGCTCTCCGGTTGGCCTGCAACCCGGATGAAGCGTGGCGAAGCTAAAGGGTCGGACGGACGTTATCTAGGAAGCGGCTGGCTGCGGATTACGCTTAAGTTATCATCGTGCCGGCCGAAGGCCGGGGCTACATCCGGGCTGCGAGGTCGGGCTTGAATGGGTAAGGTTACCGGATTCCTCGAATTCGAGCGCAACGACCGGCACTATGAGCCGGTCGAGCAGCGCATTCGCCATTGGCAGGAGTTCGTCCTTCCGCTTGCCGAAGCCGAAACGCGTCAGCAGGCGGCGCGCTGCATGAACTGCGGGATTCCGTATTGCCACACGGGATGTCCGGTCAACAACCAAATCCCCGACTGGAACGACCTCGTCTACATGGGTGCGTGGGAGGAGGCGAGTCGTAACCTGCATTCGACCAACAATTTCCCGGAATTCACCGGCCGCGTTTGCCCGGCTCCGTGCGAAGCCTCGTGCACGCTCAACATCCGCGACAATCCCGTCACCATCAAGACCATCGAATGCGCCATCGTGGATCGCGCTTTCGAGCAAGGCTGGGTGAAGCCGGAGCCGCCCTCGCGCAAGACCGGCAAAGCGGTTGCGGTGGTTGGGTCAGGGCCGGCCGGCCTTGCCTGCGCGCAGCAGCTCGCGCGTGCCGGCTACGATGTCCACGTTTATGAAAAGCACGCGAAGCCGGGCGGACTGCTGCGTTACGGCATCCCGGATTTCAAAATGGAGAAGCACCTCGTCGACCGCCGGATTGCCCAGATGGAGGCGGAGGGCGTGCGTTTCCATTGCGGTGTCCACGTCGGGGTTAATCTCGCGGCAGCTAAGCTCGTTGCCAGCCATGACGCCGTCGTGCTGGCGGGAGGGGCCGAGCGGGCGCGCGACCTGGCAATCCCGGGCCGCGATCTGAAAGGAATCCACTTTGCGATGGAATTCCTGCCCCAACAAAACCGGCGCGTGGCCGGCGAGCCGCAAGACGGCATCGAGCCGATCCTTGCGACCGGCAAGCACGCAGTGGTGATTGGCGGCGGCGATACCGGCTCGGACTGCATCGGTACGGCAATCCGTCAGGGCGCGCTCTCGGTCACCAATTTCGAGATCATGCCAAAGCCGCCCGCAAGGGAAAACAAGGCGCTCACCTGGCCCGATTGGCCGCTCAAGCTGCGCACATCATCGAGCCATGAAGAGGGAGCCGAGCGTGACTTCGCGGTGGTGACGGTTGAATTCATCGGCGAAGCCGGTTCAGTGAAGCGGCTGCGCTGCGCGCGCTGCGACGCAAGTTTCAAGCCGATCCCGGGAAGCGAATTCGAGCTTAATGCCGATCTCGTCCTGCTCGCGATGGGATTCTCGCATCCGGTGCACGACGGCATGCTGAGGGGACTGGGCGTGGCGCTCGACCAACGCGGTAACGTGAAAGCCGATACGACCGACTACGTCAGTTCGGTCAGCAAGATATTTGCCGCCGGCGACATGCGTCGGGGCCAGTCGCTTGTGGTTTGGGCGATTCGAGAGGGCCGGCAGGCCGCCCACGCGGTCGACAAGTTCCTGATGGGATCCAGCATGTTACCGAGGTAACGGCCATGCGCGAAGCCGCAATTGCGCTCACGCAAGGCGGCCCCGCCTAACGGCTCTCGTTGTCAGGTGTCGCCGAAGCGCTTTACGCAACGCAGACCCTGGTCAAGCAGCGGCCGTCATCGCCTGCTGAACCAAGACGGACCGCCAAACAGAGAACCGCCGAACAGCGACGAAAAGCCGGATTGCTGCTGCTGCACTGGTTGCGGACGACGATAATCAGGACGATAAAATGATTGCGACTGCTGTGCCTCCGCCAAGGTTGGCCGCGAAACGACCCGGCGAACCGGAGACTTCGCAGGCTGGGCGGTCGCGTTGCCGGTTTCGGTTGATGGCGCTGCCGCCACAGTGGTCGCGTTGCTACGCTCCGCCACCATCGGAGTCATCGGCAGCTCGGTAGTGGCAACCACGGGATCGTCTCCAACGGGGGCGACGTCACGCCGCGGCCAGGCAAAATCGTCAGCACGGCCCGCCGGGGCAGGCAGGGGATCGCCCTGCACCAGGACTTTGGCTGCGATGGCGTCGCTTGTTGGCCGTCGCGCATTACCGCCGAGAAGGTCGTCGGTTTCGCTTCCCCGCTCGGCGATCAGCGGCACCGCCGGCCCGGCGAGCGGGCGCGCATGCGGGCCGGGCCGGCTGGCGGCAGCCGCCGCCGCGGCCTCGACCTTGGGTTCTTCCGGGACTGACACGGCCACTGGCGCGGGCGCGCTCAACCAGCGCTGTACCTCGCGCTGGACATAATGGGCAAGCTTCCTGGCCCCGGCCTGCGTATAGTAGACCCCGTCGCCCGCGCGCAGCCGGCGAGTCTGACCTTCGACATCGGGGCCGAATTGGGCGTAGCGGCCGTCTTCGTCGACAAAGCCGTCCCACACATCGATATAGATGATGCCCGCTTTGTCGGCGCGGCTGCGATAGAGGTCGTTGAGAAAGGAGATGTCCGCGGCAGCTCTCTGCCCGCGCAACGGCGGCAATCCGACCCAGAACACCGGGACTCCGGAGGTTTTCAGGGCCGCGATCGTGTCGTCGATGCGTCGGCTATAGGCTTCGCTCCATGCGTCCGAGCGGAATTCGAGATTCCTGTTGACGGCAGGCGGCTCGGGCGCCGCCACGGCCGCGGTTTGGTTATCGGGGGCCGGCTTGTCCAATTCCAGCGCTGCGCCATCCGCGGCGGGCGGCGGCGCGGGTTTTGCCACGCGTGAGGCTTGCGCGGGCGCACCTGTTTCGCGGAACCGCCGTCGGTCATTGCTACCGACCATCATCAGCACGAATTTGGGCTTTTGCGCCGCAATCAGGTCACGGGCTGCCTGTGGCCAATCGGGATACTCGCCGCGAGGGTCGCTGCGCACCTCGGTGCGGATCAACCCGGAATTCGTACGATGCCCCCGAATGATCCCGATCTCGGGCGTGTCCGCATAGGCGAGCTCAAGCCCATAGGCCAGCCAGTCAGCCATTGCGTCACCGAGCACCAGGATCGGGGTCGTCACAATGCTTTCGGCCTTGGCATCGGCCTTCTTCGGCGGCGGAGCCTTGGAGTAGTCAACGGGCGGCGGAGGCGCCCGCTCGGGCTGAGATTGCACCGGCTGTTGCTCGAACCAGTCGAACAGTCCATGCGGCCGCCGGTTCTGTGGGGAACGATCGTCAAAGAAGAACTGCGCGCCCGACGGCGTCGGCATCACCGCCGACAGCGTCATTGCCAGCGCAGCTTCTGCAGTGGTTAACAGGACAGTCGCGATCACGAATCGCAAGCGGGCGCCACAGACCATCTCGAAGTTCCGGTCAAGTTGGGCGGTCGCACGGCCCCCGTACCCGAACGCACGCACATTCACTCTCTGCGCGGCCGTCATTAGGCAGAAAAGGTGTCGGATTGAAGGCTAGTCTTCTAACAAATCTAAAGGCGGAGCGTCGATAAGGAGTCATAACGGCGCCGCGGAGCCCAGATCCGCCGACGTTGTCGGGCCGCAGGACATGGCCTCGGAGCCAAGTCTGTGGTCGCCCGAGCCACACGGGCTCCAACAAAGCCTGCCTCACGGCTGACGCAGGCGCTCCAGCAAACTCGCGGACGCAAAGCCGTCCGGAACGACGCCCTGTGAGACCTGAAAGCTCTTGATCGCGCTGCGGGATTTGGCATTGATGCGGCCGTTGGGCTCGCCCCCGATATCGAACCCGCGGCGCATGAGATGCTCCTGCAGCTCGTAGCGTTCGGCGCTCGTGAGTACGCGTTCCTGTCGCGGCCAGGAGGCGACGAACGGCCCCTCGCCGCGCATGCGGTCAGCCAAATGGCCAATCGCCAGCGCGTAAGCTTCCGCTGGGTTGTATTTAATCAGCACGCGAAAGTTGTTTAGCATCAGAAACGCAGGTCCAGCCGCCCCGCCCGGGACCAGCAGATAGGCGCGGTCGGTCGGCCGTGGATAAGCTTTGCCGCCTGCCCGAACCACGCCCCGCCGCTCCCATTCCCGCAGGGTCATGGCTTTGGCGCTGTCCGCCAGCAAAAAGTCGAATCCGGCCGGCAAGACCACCTCGTAGCCCCAGGGCTGGCCCTGGATCCAGCCGTCCACTTTCAGATTGTTGGCCGTAGATGCGATAAGATCGGCCGGCGAATCGACGACATCACGACGGCCGTCGCCGTCGAAATCGACCGCGAAGCGCTTAAACGACGTGGGCATGAACTGAGTCGGGCCGAAGGCACCCGCCCAGGAACCCTTGAGACGTTCCGGGCTGATGTCGCCCCGTTCGAGGATTTCCAGCGTGGCGAGGAACTCGTTACGGAAGTAGTCCTGGCGGCGGCCGACGCACGCAAGCGTTGCGGTCGATCGAACGACCGGACGGTCGCCGATCGCGGTTCCAAAATTTGATTCGATGCCCCAGATCGCTGCCACAATGTTGCGATCGACCCCATATGCCCTTTCCATCGCATCAAACTGCGGGCGATACTGCGCCAGGATCTCCTGGCCCCGCTTGATTCGGTTGTCATTCACCAGCGCATCCAGATAGTCCCAGATGGCTTTGGTGAATTCCGGCTGGGCATCCACCAGGTCCATGATGCGCAGGTCGGGCGTAAGGTTTCGCGTGTAGGTTTCGAAGGTTTCGCGCGAAACGCCACGTCGTGCGGCATCTGGCCACAGACCTTCGAGGCAGGTCCTGAAGTTCGCCGCGGCCGCGAGGATTGCCTGCGCGGTCATGAGCGGGTGGCCGGAACTGCCGGACTGTCCGCTCCAATCCGGAGGGCTGGGGCTGTTCGAATTCGGCACCGAGCCTGTCGTTGCCGGCGAGGCCGGTGCGAGAAACGGAAACAGCCGCTCAACAATCTGCGCCGTCGCGCCGTCGCTGGCGGCCGCCAAGATGCAGGCAAGGCATGCTGTGCCGATCAGCGATCTCAGGTTGACCATTCCCTAACTCTCCGCAGCGCTGCCGCGCGCCCTTGCATGACATCCCCCGGAGCGCCTATTGGCGCACGATTTTGGTTGACGGCGGCTTAATGCATCGAACTTATAGTATTTAGCTTCCAATGTGCTACTGCCGACATGTCACGCCGAGGAGCCGCTGCCGCCGCAATTAATCCTATTGGCTGGGTGACCATCGCAATTCCGACCAACCGCCATATTCCTGCATCCTCCCCCCATGAAGCCCATTCGCAAAGCCATCCTGCCGGTCGCCGGACTTGGTACACGTTTTCTGCCCGCCACCAAAGCCATGCCGAAGGAGATGCTTCCGGTCGTCGACCGTCCGCTGATCCAGCACGTGGTCGACGAGGCTCGCCAGGCCGGCATCGAGCATTTCATCTTCGTTACGGGCCGCAATAAGGGCGTGATCGAGGATCATTTCGACCGGCAATTCGAGCTCGAACTTACCCTGACGGAGCGCAATCGCCGTGCAGAGCTGGAGCTCCTCGCGCGCGATTTGCCGGATGCCGGCCAGACCAGTTTCACCCGCCAGCAACAACCGCTTGGGCTCGGGCATGCGGTGTGGTGCGCGCGTGAAATTGTCGGCGATGAACCGTTCGCCTTGATGTTGCCGGATGTGCTGGTGCAGGCGAAGCGCAGCTGCCTTGCGCAAATGCTCGAGGCCTATCGGCGTCTGCCTGACAACTCCAACGTGGTCGCGGTCGAACAAGTCCCGGCGGACCGGATCCATATGTATGGCGTGGTGGGAGTAGGAGAACCGCTAGGGGAAGCTTTCGCAATCACCCAGATGATCGAGAAGCCGCCGCGTGAGCAGGCGCCATCGAATCTCATCATCACCGGCCGCTACATTCTGCAGCCGGAGATTTTCAACATTCTCGCCGACCAGACCGGCGGCGCCGGCGGCGAAATCCAGATCACCGACGCGATGATCCGGCTCGCCCGCAAGCAGCCGTTCTATGGACTCAAATTCGAAGGCCGCAGCTTTGATTGCGGCAGCAAGATCGGCTTTCTGGCCGCGAACATCGCCTACGCGCTGGAGCGCGACGACATTGCACCGGCGCTGCGTACAGAGATCAAGTCGCTGCTGGGATAGAGCGCCGCGATATCGAACAATTTATCGCAGTCATGGCTGGACTTGTCCCGGCCGCCCAGATCGCCCGCCAATAAGACGTGGATGTCTGCGGCAAGCGCGGGGCATGACGCCGGAGAGGGGGATCGATGTCGCGCAACGTGCTGTGGCGGTATAGTCGCCCCCGACGACGGCGCGTGCTAAGAATACGCGGCCAAAACCCTCGACCTCGCCACGCCGAAATCGATGCTGCATACCGAAAGCCAGCCCATGAGCGAACGCGACGATGCGCTTATCGCCTCCGCGTTGCGCACCCTCAAAGTCGAGACCGGGGGCCTCGGCGCGCTCAGCGCCGCCATCACGACCAGTCTCAGGCAGGCACTGATCGGTGCCGTCGCAATGA
>JASHYD010000324.1 GCA_030043175.1 Xanthobacteraceae bacterium
GGGCCATACACGGCCAGACGACTTTTCTGAGCCAGTATGCACCGCCGTTCCATGCACCCTATAGCGGGGCCAACAGCCTCAATTCGAATGTGGGACGCGAGACCTGGGACGCTACGCTCTACGTCGGTCGGCGGTTGTGGGAAGGAGCGGAGTTGTGGGTCGATCCGGAGATCGACCAGGGGTTCGGCCTGAGCAACACCCTCGGGATTGCCGGATTCACGAGTGGTGAAGCCTACAAGGTCGGTTACAGCTACCCTTATTTGAGGCTGCCCCGCATGTTCGTCAGGCAGACGATCGATCTCGGCGGCGATATTCAAAAGGTTGACTCAGACATCAACCAGTTTTCCGGGTCGCAGACCGCCGACCGATTGGTGATTACGGTGGGCAAGTTCAGCGTGGTCGACATCTTTGACGCGAATAGGTACGCGCACGATCCGCGCAACGATTTTATGAACTGGTCGCTCGTCGACACCGGAACCTTCGATTACGCCGCTGACTCCTGGGGCTACACCTATGGGGCGGCGGCCGAGTGGTATCGCGGCAACTGGACGCTGCGCGCCGCACTTTTCGAGCTGTCGATCGTACCCAACAGCACCGAACTCGACCCGACGTTCAGACAGTTTCAGATGGTCTATGAAATCGAGCACCGGCACGAATTATGGGGCGAGCCTGGCAAGATCGCGTTGGATGGCTTCCTAAGTCGCGGCCGCATGGGCAGCTACGACGACGCGCTCGCGCTCGCGGCGGCAACCGGAACTACGCCGAGCACCGCCGACGTACGTCATTACACCAGTCGTCCAGGTATCAGCCTGAATTTCGAGCAGCAGTTGGTGCCGAATATCGGCCTGTTCGGCCGCTTCGGCTGGGCTGACGGCAATGTCGAGCCCTACGAGTTCACCGACATCGACCGTACCGCCGCACTGGGTGCTTCCTTCGGCGGTAAGCTGTGGGGACGGCCCGACGACACCATCGGTATCGCAGGAGTGGTGAACAGCATATCGAGTGCCCATCAGGCCTATCTCGATGCCGGCGGGCTGGGAATTCTGGTGGGCGACGGGCAATTGCCCCATCCGGGTCCTGAACAGATCCTGGAGGCCTACTACAGTCTTCCGGTCGGTTCGTGGAAGGTAACTCCGGATTATCAGTTTATCGTCAATCCTGGCTACAACCGCGACCGCGGTCCAGTCTCGGTTCTTTCTCTTCGATTGCGGACGCAGTTTTGAAGAAACCAAGAAGACCGCAATCGGAGCTGAGACCGACCGCGCGTTTTTCGGTTCATCAGGATAGGAAGCTACCCCAATTTACATCAAGCAAGTGCACAATGGGCAACGCCACCCTTGCAGCCGCACCGCTTCCGCATTGTCACGTGTTCCTCGGCACGAGGCACGAAAAGAATGAACGCCGGCCGTGGGCAGTGATCGCCCTTTGCGGGGGAGGCGGGGTGCCGTTGCGTCACGGTGGCGTCGGTCCCATCACAACAGCGCCGCTACCGCTCGAGACCTTCGGGATGCCCCCGACAACGCCGCGAGGATGCTGGCGTTCGCGAGCCTGCGCTTCCGGGTCGCCGAGATCGCCGCAGTGGCCCTCCAGGAGCGCGACGGCGTTCCCGGTAAACACTCGGCGATAGCCGCGCCACTCGACGAAGCCGCATTCAAAAGCGTGCATCTCGTGGAGCGGCGCCTACCGCGCGATCTCCTCGGCGCTGAACTCGCCCGGCCAGATGGTGCCCTTCCTGGTCACGGTACGATGATTTTGCCCGACCGCTTCCTCGGGCTGCCGCGGTGGCGCTCAAATCCCGTCGTTTCGCGGTGATCTTGCTTCCCGCCCCGCGTAGCCGGTGTACCCATTAGACGGGGATTCCCGTTCGACCGGAACCACCGGACGTCCTCGCAGCAGGGAGGGTAGGCAAGGGCCGCTCGCCTTTTGCCCCGACGCTCATCGCGGGCGCATGATGCCTCGCCCCTGGCCGATTGGCTTTTTTCAATCGATCGACTAGCCTTGCGTGCATGAGGATCCGCTCCACCCCGCCGGTCAGGATCGAATGACAAAAAATAATCTCGCCCCCGGCGTAGGCGAGCTGAAGCGCTCCAACACCTATGTGGGGGCGCCGATCGAGCGCGTTGAGGACTTGCGCTTTCTGCGCGGGCGCGGCTGCTACCTCGACGACCTCTCCCGACCGGGCCAATGGCACGCGTCGTTCGTTCGCAGCCCGTTCGCGCACGGCGCCATCGAACACATCGACACGCGTGCTGCGCGCGCGATGCGGGGTGTGCGGGCGGTCATCACGGGCGACGACATTGGTGCGATCCCCGTGATCCCGTTCCGACGGCCCAACCCGACCATCGCGCCCTACGCGCAGCCGGTGATCGCCACCAAGGTCGTGCGTTATGTGGGTGAGCCTGTCGCCATGCTGCTGGCGGACAAGCCCGAGCTTGCCGAGGATGCGGCGCTGGCGGTCGAACTCGAAATTGCGCCGTTGCCAGTGGTTGCGGATCGCAGGGTTTCCGTGGCGGGTACTACCTTGCTGTTTCCCGGCACGGCGAGCAATTGCGCCACCACGTTCACCGCTGCGACGGGCGATGTCGACGCCGCGTTTCGCGACGCCCCTTACACGCGGCGCGAGTCCTTCCGGGTCCAGCGCCAGACCGCGTTTCCGATGGAGACGCGCGGGCTGCTCGCCGAATGGGATGGCGAGCGCCTCACCATGTCGGGCGCGGCCAAACTGCCGTTCTTCAACCGCCGCGTCCTCGCAGTTATGATGGGCCTGCCCGAGATCGCGGTCGATTATGTCGAATACGACGTTGGTGGCGGGTTCGGGGCGCGCGGCGAATTTTACCCCGAGGACTTCCTGTGCGCATTCGCGGCGCGCCGGTTCGGACGCCCGATCAAATGGGTCGAGGACCGTCGCGAGCATTTCATGACCATCGCGCATGCGCGGGAGGCAGAGGCTGAGGTCGAGATAGCACTCGAACGTGACGGCACCATCCGCGGAATTCGCGGTGATGTCTTTGTCGACATCGGCGCTTATGTGCGGCCAAACGGTACCACGCCGGTCCGCAACGTGGCGCAGTTCATCGCCGGCCCCTATCGGGTGCCGCACCTTGAACTTCAAGCTCACGCCATGGTGACCAATAAGACGCCAATGGGCACCTTCCGCGGGCCCGGCCGCTTTGAGGGCGCCTTCTTCTGCGAGCGGCTTCTCGACCTCGCGGCCCGCGACCTCGGCCTCGACCGACTCGCGATTCGCCGACGCAATCTCCTCACCGCGTCCGAGATGCCTTATCGGATTGCCCCAATCGTCCCCGATGACGGCCTTGGTAAAACCCAGTGCGACAGTGGCGACTACACGCGCACATTCGATCATTGCATCGCGGAATTCGGCTGGGCCGAGAAAGTGGGTCTCAACGGACGATTGGTGGACGGCCGCTATCATGGCGTCGGCGTGGCCTGCTTCATCGAAGGCGGCGGCTCGGGGCCGCGAGAGCACGCCCGAATAGCGGTCGAGGCGGACGGCATGGTCGCGGTCTATGTTGGCTCGTCGGCGGTGGGGCAAGGTATCGAGACGATCATGGGGCAGATTGCGGCCGATGCGCTGCGCGTGCCGTTGTCCAGGGTCAAAGTGCTGCACGCCTCGACCACCTATCTGCGCGACGGGGTCGGTTCATTTGGCTCGCGGGCCACTGTGATGGGTGGTTCGGCCATCGTGGATGCAGCCAACAAGCTCGTCGCTGCGCTGCGTGCCGCGGCCGCGGCGAGGCTTAAGGTTGCGCCGCAGGACCTCAGGCTGGGTGAGGGGGTCGTCGAGGCGAGCGATGGGCGCAGCGTGGGCTGGGCCGAACTGGCGGGCGGCCTCTCCGTCGAAGGCATCTTCGAGAGCTCAAGAGCGACCTACACATATGGCACTGCGGCCGTCCATGTGGCGGTCGATCCGGGCACCGGCCACGTGGAGATTCTCGATTATCTCGCCGTCGATGATGTGGGCCGCATCGTCAATCCGCTGACGCTCCACGGTCAGGTGATCGGCGCCGCCGTGCAGGGCTGCGGCACCGTGTTCGGCGAGCATCTTGCCTATGACACGGATGGTCAGCTGCTGGTCGCATCGCTCGCGGATTACCTGGTGCCGCTTGCGACCGATTTTCCGAACTTGCGTGTTGTTACGCTGCAGGAATACCCGTCCCCCAACAATCCGCTCGGCGTCAAAGGCGCCGGCGAAGGCGGCATCATCCCGGTGGGCGGCGCCGTCGCCAATGCGGTGGCGGCAGCGCTGAGCGAACTTAAGGTCGAGCCCCGCGAACTGCCCCTGTCCCCTCCGGCGGTGTGGCAGATGATTGAAGAAGGGCGCGCGAAAAGCCACGCGACGAAAAGCTGACCCCTTTTTCGTCGAGGGTTTTGTATCATTCTAGCTGTGGTTGATGCCCTCAGTGGCGTCGTTACCGCCTGGCGCGGCGGGTGTGTAAACAAAACCCGCACAATGGCCGATTTACCAAGTGCCGTCTTTTGGGCTTTTCAGGCGAAAGCCCGCCACGCCGCCCTCGCGCATACGTTTGCCCTTGCAGGTTTGCCAAAACCGGTATCGCGGCGAGATCCGCGCGTGGGTTCTGATTCCAATCATCCTCATCCTTGCCCGGCCCTGTTTGATGTCGCACAAAATTCGCGGCCCGATCTGTTTTGACTGAGCAACGGATCTCAACGAGCGGGTCGAGCGCGGCGCGCGCCGCAAGATGTGAGACGCCTCAGCGCAGCTCGGCCGTGACTCTGGAGTCAATCTGACCCGCACGCGCTGCAATGCCCGTAGTTCGAGGGTCACAACCGAACCTGACGCAGATGATCCTGAACCGTGCGTTGTGCCGCGGTATTGCGATCCCGGTCTCCTGCGGCTACAAACGCTGATATCCAAAGAGGCCCCGGGGAGGCGAATGCGCCATGCGAGTCTTGTGCGTTTGCAGCATCGCCCTTTCCTTGACGCCGGCGCTCAATTCCGCGGCCCCCGCCGCACCTGATATTTCCGGAACCTATTGGACGACGGGCTACAGCGCGAGGATACAAGTCCTCGGCGGCGGCGACCCGCCGCTCAACGCTGCCGGCAGGGCGGCTTACGAAATGAATCAGGCCGGCCTGAAGGACGGCTCGATCGTCGACAAGGCGCGGCGCGTGTGCGTGCCCGATGGCGTGCCGCGCGTGCTCGCCACGCCCTATCCGTTCGAAATCTTCCAGCTGCCGGCGGGCCAGGTGACGTTTCTTTACGAGATGAACCATCAGGTGCGCGTAATCGTCATGGACAAGCCGCTGCCGCCACGGCAAGCCCTGATCGTCGATCCCAAATACAACGGCCATTCGGTCGGTCGTTGGGACGGCGATACGCTGACCGTGGAATCGGCCGGCTTTAACGAGTGGACTTTCCTCGATGCGAGCGGCCTGCCTCACAGCGATGAGATGACGACCAGGGAGCGCATCCAGAAAGTCGGCAATCAGCTCGAAGACGTTATCGAGATCCATGACCCCCAAATGTATGAGAGGGATTGGCAGGCGCGTTTCGTCTATGAGGAGCGCAACGACGTGAGGCTTGAGGATTACGCCTGCAATGACAGGCATCGCGATCTTTCCCGTGTGAAGGGCGTGCCTCGCTGATTAAAGGGAGCTGCCTATGACAATCGGTTTGCCGCGCACAAGACACGCGCTTGCCGGCGTGGTCGTCCTGAGCGCTCTCGTCGGCCCTGCGGCATTTCTTTCCGTCCTCGCGGCGGAGGCGCCGAGAACCGGGGCGCCGCCCGGCCTTGATCTTTCCGCGCCCGGCGTTGCGTGGGCGGGGTTCGTGGCGCCGAAAGAGCCCAACTACACCGTTGCACGTCTGTTCAATGACTTTGCCAGGCCAGCAACGGGCCTTGGTCCGGTAACGGACGGCCCCGACCATCCTTACGCCAACAACGAAGTCGCCCGCGAGATGCGGATCCAGCCGACCTACAGAGTGGCCGACCTCAACAACGCCGCCGGCCGCAACTTGCTGCCTTGGGTGAGAGAAGCTCTCAGCCGCCAGAACGACCTCGTGCTCGACGGGCGCAACGGCGAGACACGGGAGGCGCGATGCTGGGAGACGGGCGTTCCGGCCTTTCATCTCAATCCGGGCCTCATGCACATCATCCAGATGCCCCGGGAAGTCGTGCTGTTCCTCACCGGGCGGGCGCGCCACATCTGGCTTAACGTGCCCCATTCGGCCAATCCGAAGCCGTCCTGGTATGGCGAATCAGTCGGACACTACGAGGGCGACACCCTGGTGGCCGACACGGTCGGCTTCAATGACCGGACCTTCGTGGATTCCTACCGCACGCCGCACACCGAAATGCTGCATGTGGTCGAGCGCTTCCGGTTGATCGATGGCGGCAACACGCTCCAAGTTGCTTTCACGGTTGAAGACTCCGGCGCCTTCTACCAACCGTGGTCGGGGACACGCAACCGCCATCGCGTGGTCGCTCCCAATGCGAGGCCTGCGGAATTCGATTGCCCTGCCTTCAATGACGATTATTTCAACATCGGCCTTGAGCCGGTGCCCACTGCCGAGAAGCTGGATTTTTGAGATCGTTTTCGAGCTTCTCTGGGCTGGGAAAAATGCTCTGAACCCTCTCGCCTCGCGAGGCCATTAACCGACACGGCGAAAGGCGGCACGCGCAAGGTTGTACGAGACCTCCAGGGGGTGGTGCGGCGTGGGATGGACGAAGAGGGTTAAGAGGGGTTAAGAGTCCTTTGCGTGCATGGGGGGGACGAAAATCGTCTGACTGCTTGCCGGATATAGGTGGGCGGGGAGTGGGCGAGCTCGTCTTGCTCACATTCTGTTGGACGGGCTCGCAACGACAAAGCTGCCGTTGCCGGGCGAGAATTTACGTCGGCTTAATAAGTACG
>JASHYD010000325.1 GCA_030043175.1 Xanthobacteraceae bacterium
TCTCGGTGTATTGCCCTTTGCTCGTCCATTTTCCAGACCGCAAAAAAGGGGGTCGCCTTCCACGTCATGGTGCTGCAGCGCTTCCTTCATGATTGCTGTCCCAGCCTGATTTAAGTATTGGAGCACACCTTCCTCAACATCCATCATGTCTCCGGCTATCGACAAGCCCTCTATAACTACCCGCACCTGGCCATTCGCCTGTTTCTCGACAGGGCTGCCGACTTGGGCGGTGCACTAAGTGGTCAGCTATCTCGGGTACACCGGACGCGCTGCCAACGTGGTCGGAAGGACAGCCCATGATCCAGAGCTGAACATTCTAAGCTGATGCACCCTTCCGTCTCAAAGAGGTGCCGATACACTAAGTGCACTGCAGGAGCGTCGTCGACGGCACGGAGGAAGCAGCCGTGGACGCCGTTCCCTTTTCGGTGACGCCCTTGTCGGCCCACACCGGCGCCGAGATTACCGGGGTCGACCTGCGCAGTCCAGTTGACGGCGAAAATCGCGACAGGCTCGATCAGGCCTTTCGGGACTACGCAGTGGTCGCCGTCCGGGACCAGCAGCTAAGCGCCGCGCAGTTTCTGGAAGCCATGAAGATCTTCGGCGACATCTTCTGGCAGCACAATCCGCGTTTTGCCGTGCCCGAATGTCCGCAGATCCACTACATCTCCAATCAGGACACGTTGGATGACGGACGAGTCTACATCCCCGGCGAGGGATACCACACCGATCGCTCGAACGACGTTGAGCCGCCCAAGGCGACTGCACTTCACGCCGTCAAGCTTCCGAAAACCGGCGGCGACACACAATTCGTCAACATGTGCGAAGCATATGAGGCGCTTCCCGAGGCGCTGAAGGAGCGCATCAACTACCTTCAAGCGCGCCACGTCTTACCGGAGCCGACACAGCGAGCGGAAACTTCCGCAACTCACCGAAGAGCGAAAGAGAATCACTTCCGAGTCGGTCGTGCACCCATTGGTCAGGACGTATCCGGAAACGGGTCGCAAGGCGCTTTACATCAATGCTATCCGCATTGAAGAGATCATCGGGATGCCGGAGCCGGAGGCTCTGGCGCCGCTCGAGGGGCTTCTCGAACATGCGCCACAGGAGAAATTCCAATATCGTCACAAATGGAAGGCGGGCGACGTCGTGATCTGGGACAATCGCTGTCTGTTGCACAAGGCGAACGGAAATTATCCGGTAAGCGAGGTGCGCTACCTGTACCGGCTTATGCTCCAGGGCAAACGGCCGGTCTGATCCCTCGGTTCATTTCATCCAAGTAGCCCGAAAGCGGCCGCCGATGTGAGGTACGAAACGTGGTGAAAGGCTTGATCGCCATTGGCGTCCTGGCGGCGGTCGCAATGACGACGCCCGCCCACTCGGAATATCCGGACCGCACGATCCGCCTGATCGTGCCGTTCGCGCCCGGAGGCGCAAACGACTCGGTCGCACGCCTCGTATCGGACACGCTCGGCAAGATGCTCGGCCAGTCGGTGGTCGTCGAAGACAGGCCGGGCGGCGGCACGATCGTCGGCACGGCCGCCGTCGCGAACGCGCATCCGGACGGCTACACGCTGCTGCTGGTGTCGCCCGCCCATACGATCAATCCGCACATCCACAAGACGCTGCCGTTTGACCCGCTCGCCGACTTCACGCCGATCGCCCAGATCACGCGGTCGGCCTACGTCCTCGTCACCGCTGCCAATTCCCCCATCGGAAGCGTGGGCGATCTGATCGCGAGCGCGCGACATCGAGACGCGCCCTTCACCTACGCCTCATCAGGCGTCGGCAGCGCGCCGCATCTCGCCGGGCACTTGCTGGCACGCCTCGGCGGCGTTAAGGCCATCCATGTCCCCTACCTCGGCGGCAGCCCGGCGATGGTCGGAGTCATTCGCGGCGATGTCGATGTGTATTTCTCAAGCCTGTCGGGAGCGCGCCCATTCGTTCAGTCCAAGCAGGCCAAGGCGCTGGCCGTATCGAGCAGCTTTCGCGTCCGCACCTTCCCCAACGTTCCCACGGTGTCGGAAACAGGGATCGCCGACTACGCGGTGAATGGCTGGTACGGCGTGATCGGACCGGCGGGCCTCCCCATCGAGGTCGTAACCAGACTAGAGGATGGCATCCACCGCTCCCTGCAAGACCCCGAACTGGTCGCCCGCCTGGAGCGCGAGGGGGAGGAGGTCTCCACGGGCACTGCCGATGCATTCGCCGCCCTCATCAGGAACGATCTCGAGCGATACAGGACGATCGTAAAAAGCGCCGGCTTGACGCCGCGGTAAGACCAGAATGGATTCTTCCTCCCTGTACGCCTGAGCCCTCTCTAGCCCTACGCCCCGACTTCAATTGTTGAGTGGTCCGCTTGGCAGTCGCCCCATTCCAGCATCACTCGCTGGTGAGGCTGGAGCACGGCCGGACCATTCCATTAGCGGACCTTGGGACGCGAAACTGGTCAAATGCGCTTCTATTCATCACGCCCGCACGCGAAAATATTCGATCGTGCACCATTGTGTTGACGTTCCTCGCTAAGGCGACAACGCGAGCCAGACAGAAGCCAGTGAGCGAATTGTAGTATAGCAGCGCCCATCTCAGCACTTCGCATAGCGTGGGCTTGGCGACGATAATGTTCTATCAAATCCGCGACGGCAACTGGCCCGGCATTTTTCATGACATGAGCCTGGCGACGATAATACTCCGTCAACTCCGCAGTGACAGCCGTGCAACGGATACCGTCGCTGAATGCGGGTGGATCGCCCGCCCGAATTCGTTCGCGACAATCCACTTGTTCGGCAGCGGCTGACGCCGCTGTTAACTGTATGCGTGCTCTTTTACCAAGTTCACGAAGCGCCCGCCAGTCGGCAGACGAGACAAGGGTCTGCATAATTGGTCCTCCATGGCAACGCAAAGATCCAACCAGTAGATCGCGACCAGCCCACCGCCCGCACTCGCAACCATGCGTACCGCGTTTGGCGTTCAGTGCCGCGATGGCGTGCCAAATCGCGCTAAAAGCATCGTTTCTCGGACGTACCTTAGGATTTCTATGAAATTCAGCTCTGACCTCAGACTCAATCACCGGTCGAATTGCGGCTCAACAAATGCTCGGTCAGCCGGCGCTCCATATCATCTGTGAGGCGCCCGCCTGATCGAGCAACAAAGCGGGCGATTTCCCGGTCCGCCCGTGCTTGGTGCCTCTTGAACATCGCCTGAACGATGCGTCTTAGAATGCCGGGCTTGCTCGCGGGTGAGTTGCTCCCCGGAGTGCAGCGGCTGCCATGGACCGAAGGAAGAAATTCCTGGGCATCGCAATCCATCGTCGTCTCCATTGTTGAGGTTAATTCAGTTATGACGTCACTTTGGCGCTTGACAATCGATGTTACCTCAAGTCATAGTTGAGATATTCTCATGCATCAGCCGGTCCCTCCGCTTAATGCTCTGCGCGCATTCGAAGCCGCCGCGCGACACCTCAGCGTGAGCAAGGCCGCGCAAGAATTGCGCGTTACAACGAGCGCGCTTAGCCACCAGATTTGCGGACTTGAGGAATTCCTTGGCCTGAAGCTGTTCCAACGCCGTGCGCGCTCGATCGCTCTGACGCCTGCCGGCCAACTGCTTTATCCCGGCCTGCAGACGGGCTTCATGCACATCCATGACGCGCTCACCCGTCTGAGAAACACGAACCAGGAACGCGTGCTGGTGATCAGCGCATCGCCAGGCTTCACATCGAAATGGCTCGCACCGCGGCTCTATCGCTTCGCAACCAGCTATCCCGAGACAGATGTTCGGGTTTCTTCGTCGGTGGGTAAGGCCAATTTCACAACCGATGGGGTCGATATCGCGATTCGCAACTTGCCCATCAATGACCGAGGTGATCCGATGCTTGCGATCGAGAAATTGATCAACATGTCGTTCGTGCCGGTCTGCAGCCCCAAGCTGATGCGGCCGTATGGACGTCCAATCCGACCGCAGGCACTCGCGCGTATGCCGCTAATCCACGACGATATGCTCGTCGACCGCCCTCACGTGCCGACATGGGCCGACTGGTTCAAAGCGGCAGGCATTAATGACGCCGAGGTCAGTCGCGGGCTACGGTTCAATAGCCCCGATCATGCATTGCAGGCTGCCGGCGAAGGGGCGGGCGTGCTGCTTTCGCAATATGTACTGGCCTATGACGATTTGCGTAGCGGCAGGCTCGTCATTCCGGTCAAGTTCATGTTGCCAACGGGGCGCGCCTATTACTTCGTCTGCCCCAAGAGCCGGAGTGAATATCCGCACGTGCAGGCATTCCGTACGTGGATCAAACAAGAGGTGACCGCAATCGACTGGACCTTACGTGGGCAAGGCGATCAGGTTGGCCGCACAACGGGTTCGACCCCGTAATTGACTGCCCAGTGCATTTCTGTGAGCGACACGTCGCCACTACGCCTCGCACCGAAGTCAATCCGAGACGGAACGGGCGCGCCTGCACAACGGTGACGCTGCCCCTTGGGCGGTGCAGCAAGTCGGTAGGTGTCTGGGATACACCGGACCTGCTGCGAACGTAGTCGGAACGGCAGCCCATGATTCTGAGCAGACCTTCCGCTGGTCTGCCCTCAACAGCTGGGCCCCGGGCGTACTTCATCATGCTTGCCGGTCCAGCAAGAACCGAATGCCAAAACCAATGAGGACTGCGCCTGTGAGACCATCCAACGCTCGCACTACCGTGGGACGGCGCAGGATGCGTGACAAAGGGCCGCCAACGATCGTCAGCATCGCAAACCACGTAAGCCCTAAGACAGCATGAATGCCCGCGAGCAATACACTAAACATGAGGGGATTCGTGCCATGCGGAATAAACTGCGGCAAGAAGCTCACATAAAAGGCGCCGACTTTTGGGTTGAATAGATTGGTCAAAAGGCCTCTCCTAAACCAGCGCCGTGAGGCAGTTGCGATCGCCGGGGTGTCCGCTTTCCCGTTCACGGGCGGCGTGCTGACTTCGTCGCGTCCGGCCCACAAGGCCGACCGCAGCATTTGTGAACCCAGCCAAAGCAGATAAAGACCGCCGCAAGTTTGCAGGAGAAAGCGCCCCGCTGTGGAGATTGCGAGAAGCGCTCCAACGCCGACAGCGGTCAGGACGCCCCAGACAAGTACGCCAGTGATGATACCCGCACCGGATGACATTGCGGGGCGGTGTCCTTCAACGGCAGCCGTCCTGAGCACCAACGCAGTGTCGAGACCCGGCGTGACTGTCAGAATAGCGGCGGCAACCGTGAAACTGATCAGCGCCGTTGCGATATCCACGCCGAACCATCCTCCATTTAGTCTAACACCGCCTAACCGCCCGGCGCGCTTTTACAGTATCGGGTTGCACCAGAGATATCACTCCACGAGCTCCCGAGTGAATGGCAAGTCATCGGAATTTTGTGTAGATTTCCGATGACTCATCGTCCGAAAAAGGGGCTTCGATGAAGCCGAACCATATCGATAAGCTTGATGTCGCGATCCTCGAAGCCCTTCAGGAGAACGCTCGCATCTCCCTGTCAGAGCTCGGTCGGCAGATCGGGTTGTCGCAGCCAGCGATGTCGGAGCGCGTGAAGCGACTCGAGGAGCGCGGCATTATCACGGGCTACGGCGCTCGAATTGACGTCGAGGTGCTTGGCCTTGGGATGACAGCGATCATCCGTCTGAAGACGAGGCACGAGCATATCCGGGCAGCCATCGAGCGTTTTGCCAGGATGCCGCAGGTGATGGAGGTCTATCGCCTGACAGGCGAGGATTGTTTCTTGCTTAAGGTGATCGTGCCTACGCCAAGCCAACTCGAAACGATTGTTGATGCGATCGCAAGGTTCGGAGCGGTGACCACCTCTGTCGTCTTGCGGTCCGAACGACCGAAGCCGATTACGACGGCCCTCCT
>JASHYD010000027.1 GCA_030043175.1 Xanthobacteraceae bacterium
CAGCCTACATTCCGGGCGTGTGGGTGAGGGAAACGGTCCGTCCCTTCGCCGGCATGACCCGGATCAGGTTCAAAGGGTCTCCGCGGCGCCGCACCCAGTTTGGGGGGCTTTGGCGGTCTCTCAGCTCCCTGTCCGGAGCTCCCCTCGGAACGCCGCTAATGTAGGCCGATAGCTGGGGGTGTCAACGCACAACAGCCCTTCCGGGTCCAGCGCCGAACGTTGTAGCCTTTCGGGCGGCCTCGTGGTCCTGCGGCCCGGCTTTCGCCGCGCTCAATCCGGGCTAAATTCGGCCCTGGACGGCGCACATCGGTTGTGGGGCTCGAATGCGTCGGGAGGAAAGCATGCAAACTCGCCGTCGGTTTCTCCAACTCGCGGGGGCCGCTGCGGCCGCTCCCCTGTGCTTGCAGCGTGCGCTCGCGCTCGATTATCCGACGCGCCCGGTCCGTATTATCGTGGCGTTCGCGCCGGGCGGTCCAACCGACATTTTCGGACGGATGGCAGCGCTAAAGCTCTCCGAGCGGTTTGGAAAGCAATTCTATGTGGAGAACGTTGCCGGCGGCGGCGGCAACATTGCGGCAGCCCAGGCTGCGCGGGCGGCGCCGGACGGGCACACGATCCTCTTCACGGTCAGCGGCTTCGTCACTAATCCTGCCTTCCAGGGCAAGGCCCCCTACGACCCGGTCGCGGACTTCACCCCGGTCGCTGTTCCGATCGCCTCAGCGATCACGATCGTCGTCCATCCGTCCCTCGGCGTGAGAACCCTTGATGAACTGGTCGCCCTCATCAGGGCGCATCCCGGACAATATACGTTCGCGTCCGGGGGCGCCGGCGTGCAGCCACATCTCACATTCGAGCAATTCCGTGCTTCTCTCGGCCTTGATATCGTGCACGTTCCCTTCGGTGGCGCGGGCCCGGCCGTCGCCTCCATCGTTGCCGGTCACACGCCGATCGGGGTCAGTTCGCTGCCGCCCTGCGTGCCCTACATCCAGGAAGGAAGTCTGCGTGCCCTCGTGCTGTCGAGCAAAAAGCGCTCGCAGAAGCTGCCGGACATTCCGACCGCCGCAGAAGCCGGCTATCCGATTTTCGCCGGAGATCAGTGGGTCGGAGTGCTGGTCCCGGCCGGCACCTCTGAGGAGATCGTCAGCCTGCTTCACCGCAACATTGTCGGGATTACCAGGCTGCCGGACGTAAAGGAGCGCCTCGATGCGCTCGATTTCTACGAGATCGAGAGCACGCCCAAGGAGTTCGCCGCGCAGATCAGGAGCGAGCTTGAAAGCTGGCGCAAGGTGGTCGAGGATGCTCACCTCAGGCCCGGGTGATGGCGTTCTGACAGCACTTTCGACGAGGTTCCCGGCGTTCATCGCCCGGCTTGACCGGGCGATGAACGCCGGCCGTGGACGCCGGATCGGTCAAGCCGATAGCTGGGAGGGTTAAGTAACCGAACAACACTGAGCCCGATGGCGCCTGCGATCGGATTGGACTAAGCTTTGCGCAAGCAAATTCGATTAAGGAGGAACGTCGATGCGCGCCACCACGCGTCTCATGCTTGGGGCCGGCTCTATCATTGCGGCGATGTCGGCTGCGGATGCCGCGACCATCACCGGAACCGTGACGGGACCGGACGGCAAGCCGTTCCGCGGCGCCTTTGTGCAGGCGCGCAATCTCAAGACCAGGATCACCGTTAGCGTGCTGTCGGACGCTGCCGGCCAATATCGGGTCGAAAATCTGCCGGCGGGCGAATACCGGCTGCAGATGCGGGCCATCGGCTTCAGGGCCGACCCGAAATCGGGCATCACGGTGACCGCCGAGGAGCACCTCACACAGGACCTCGCTCTTGCGCAAGGCGTGGTGCACTGGAGCGACATCTCCATGTACCAGGGCAGGAAGCTGCTGCCCGAAGCACGTGGCAAGGAGGACCTGTTCACGCATTGCATGGCTTGCCACGGTTTCGAGAGCCGCATGGCGGCGGTGGTGCGTGACGAAGACGCCTGGCGCGACCGCGTCAACTACATGAAGGACGCCATGGGCTACTTCATCATGAGACCAGCGTTCGGCTTCACTGAGCAGAAAGCCGAGAACGTCATCTCCTACCTCAACCAGATGTTCGGCGAGAACTCCAAGCTGCCCAACTCGCCGGCCGATTTGCCGCAATACCGCGGCGAGGTCCGCCCCATCAGCGATGAAGGCTTGAAGATCGTCTATGTCGAGTATGACACGCCAGGTCCCAACCGGATGCCGTGGAGCGCCCATCCCGACAAGGACGGCACGTTTTGGGTGCCGTACTACGGAGACGCCAACAAGATCGCAAACCTCAATCCGGTGACTGGCGAGATGACTGAATACCCGGTCCCAAACGTGGAACGGCCGCAATCCACTCCGCGGTCCCGCATCCGGACGGCAGCGTGTGGCTCACGGAGCAAGGTTCCAACAAGCTCGGCCGCTGGGACCCGACGACGAAGAAGATAACCGAATATCAGGACACCGTTGGTAAGCACACGGTCCGCATCGACCCCAAGACCGGCATGGTGTGGTCGACCGGCGCACTGTCGGTATTCGACCCCAAGACCGAGAAGTTTACTCACATCCCGGAAGTGCCGACCTGCTACGGCATCGCGCTCGATCAGGACGGCAATGCCTGGTTCACCGAGTTGACGGCGAACGGGAAGGTCGGCAAGGTCGATGCCAAGACGTTGGCGGTGACCAAATACACGCTGCCGACTGTGAACGGCCGGCCGCGCCGCATCGAGGTCGACGACAAAGGCATCGTGTGGTTCGCCGAGTTTGACGCCGGCAGGATCGGGCGACTCGATCCCAAGACCGGCGCCATCACCGAGTTCCAGCTCCCGGGCCCGCAACCCACGCCCT
>JASHYD010000326.1 GCA_030043175.1 Xanthobacteraceae bacterium
CAAACACCATGGCGAAGCCGGCGGCGCTGCCGACCTGCAGGATGAGCCCACCGGCAGCATTCATATGATCCCGAACGCTGCCGCGTCGCGCGAAATCCGCACCCCCTGAGAGCAGCGCGCAAGCGCCGTCAAGGCTGGCCCTCGCCAGGATTGATGCTAAGCAGGCCTGAGGAGGGTGGCGTAACTTGCGCCATGGCAGACGATAAGGCGGCTGCACTTGAAGCCATCGGTTGCGTGGCGGTTTAGGGAACAAATCGAATCCGGCAGGGTTGCCTATGGATGCCGGAACGGCGGAGGGAACCACGTGCCTCGATCCGCCTTCCGGCTGACCCATTCAGGTCCGTACGAACCTAACGCACCGGCCTTTCCGATGATGCCGTGCGCAAGCCGACCAGCATGGCGAAGACACGAGAGTGAGACAAGTATGGGTGAGAGATGAGAGCCGGAAGACACATGGTGTAAACAGATCGGCACCACATATCCGCAAGGCAATAGAGGGTGCAACCCAAGATATGCTGATTGCAAGGCATGACAAGAGTCATATCGTCGAGCTGGAAGATGGATCGCGGTGGCGCATTTGGCCGGGCGATATGGCTGCGACCTTGCAGTGGCTGCCAAGTACTGACCTTCAGGTCGTGGTGACAGACGATGAATGTTGCTCGCACGCCCTTGTGAGTCAGGCGGACGCCACGCGGGTAAGGGTAATCACAGCAGACGCAACCTGGCCGGCCGCGGCGGTCCGACGGCATCTAAAGCGCGGGTGAGTTGAAAAGAGATCGCGCTGTAAGTCAGTCTGCTGCGTTGTTGGGACTATGGGCATGCGGGCAACGCTCTTACGTGGTCCATAAGTCGCAGGTCGTCATCGCTGGCAGGCGTCGGCGTCCGCTAGAGGCGCGACACTGCCAGTCTACGAGTCGGCACGGCTCGATTAATTCAAAGATCAACTTAGGACTTCACGGTGCCCTGGACGATAGTGCGGACCGCATGGCCGACCTGATCCGCAAGTTCGCGCAGGCTTAGTCTTTGCTGACCGATCCGAAGCCGGTCGAGCTGCGCGAGTTTTGCTTCGTCCAGCTCGACTGCGATCCGCGCCCACAGGGCGTCGAGATTGTAGGATTCCCGGCCAGGCGGCACAGCAACCGGCACAATCGCGTCTACCCGCAGATCGAGGGCACCCACGACCGCATTGACGGCGGCGCGGATCGCGCGGGCTTTTGGTCCAGTGGGTGAGGTGACGTCATAGGGCGGCGCCCACTCTGCCGCGGGGCGCAGTTCGTCTATGTGTGTCAGGGCCAAAAGAACAGGCGGGGGACGCCGTGCAAGCTGCGCGCCGGCCCAAGAGCGAAGCTCGTCAAGCAGTTTGCGATCTGGGCCTCGAGCCGGCTGCGTCGCCGAGGCAACCCACATTATGAGGTCGGCTCGCTCAGCCTGGGCTCGCAGCTGTGATGCCGACGTTGCGCGCTCATCAAGCCCAGGCGTGTCAACGAGCATGACGGTTGGGCGCCCATCGAGTTCAAGAAGGTATTCCTCGGCATTCGAAGTCACTGGCAAAGGCCCAACGGCTGACCGAATTTCCTGTGCCAGTGCATTCAGAAGGCTCGATTTTCCCGCATTAACCTGTCCGATCAGGACTATCCGCACCGGCGCAGCTCGATCGATGCTGCCCCCCATTTCACGCGCCCGCGCCGCATCAATCTCCTCGTGCGAGAGTGCGAGTCGGCCGGCATAGAGGTCTATGGCAGCGCGGCCGATCTCGAGCACCAGCAGCCGCGTTGCGTAGGCTCGCAGTCGATAGGAGAGCACCTTTGCGGTATTTTCGATGAAGATGCTGCTGGTCTCCTGACCGACAGCCTGAAGCGGATTGAGCATGCCGCGGACGAGGCGCCACAGACCAAAACCAAGGCGCCAACTGGTCCTTGCGATGGGGCCATAGCGCTTATTTTGCTGGTGCGCCCACAACAGGTGGCTGAGCCTAATCGCTCTCACTCCAGGGACATGGCGCAGCGTCTCTCGGCGAATATCCCGGCACAACCGTTCGGTCAGCAGCAAGAACTCGGGCAGGTTAAATTGCGCCCACGCTGCGTGCGCCTCAGGATGGAAGCGGCGCGCGACGACCTCAACGACATTACGAGCGCTGGCGGCGAGCGGCTCAAGTTCGGTAAAGGCAAATGGTACGGTCGCGTCCGCGATTGAAAGTACCTCGTTCCAAGCCTCCTGTTCAACGACATTCCAGCCTCGCGAAGGTCTGGCCGCCTCGCCTAATGCAAGCCACACCTCCTGGTTTGTGCGATGGCGGACAAATCTTGATAGCGGCCAGGCCACAAGGCCGAGCACGGCAGCCGCAATCGCCCATACCCAAACATACCCGCTTTGCCAGAGCCACACGGTGCCGAGCGCTAGGAGAGACAACCACGGAATTGCGATTGCCAGGAACAGCAGGATCTCGGGCCAATAGCGCCGAAGGAGCTCGCCAAATTTCATTCGTGGGCTCCGGGACGTCGCGTGGCGCGACTTTTCGCATAGCGGAGTCCCGCCGCCAGTCCATCTGCGAACGCGCGGCGCACCTCCTCGTCGGGAGCTGTCCAGCCACGACGCCGATAGGCAAGCCAAACGCAAGCGGCCTCGCCCATGCCCACAGTCACCCCGAAAGCCGCCGCCGCGTTGAGCGCTCCCGCCGCAAGCGTGCCAATCATCGGGATGAGCTTGAGAACCTCCCGGAAGCCATATCTGAGGGCCCACCAAGCGAGTGTACCGCCACCTATGGCCGCGCTGAATTGAGCAAAGGTGCTCGGCGTCCAAGCAACGGCATAGCGGATCGCAAGGGCCCGCAGCATCATCGCAAGGATACTCGCGAGACCGCCTACACCGACCATTGGAATCGGAACTACCCCTGCGCCCGCAGCGGCAGCGCCGTAGCCATAAATGAGCGGTTGGGCTTTCGCCCGCGTACGATCGCTGTGCGCCTCGGCGCGCGCGCGGTGCAGGGCCTCGAATGCTTCGGGCCCAGCCTCTTCGAGGACACGCCAAAACATTTCGAGACCAAAATCCTCCGGCGGAAATCCATCTTCTGGGACGGTGAAATCGATCGGCACGAAACGCGGCGACCGTCCGGGCAGTGCATCGAACAATCGGCGCTGATGGGCAAGCGCCTGCCGCAGAGCGTGCGGCACCAGGGCATGCGTCTCGTCCTGTGATCCGCCTGTAAAGGGATATTCGCTTGGGTGTCCTGCGCCCGCAGGGTAAAGGCGGTGTAGGCCTGTCTGGGCGACGATAACCGGCCAGTCGGGATGGCGGCCGCGCGACTGTTGGAGGACCCGCAGCACCGTCTGTTGAGCTGGATCCGCCACTTGCATCACAATCAGCAAGAGGTGTGACTGTCCCTCACACCAAGCGATGTCGTTTGCGGGATCGTAGTCGGCCTCTCCGAGCCCTCGCGTATCGAGAAAACGAAGTAACGGGGCCTCGGACGGCACGTCATGGAATGCGGCCGTACGCGTACAAGGCTCAAACCCTTCCCCAACCTCCGCGCGCGGGTCGCCGGTCAGAGTCGCAACAATCGCCGTCTTACCCGCTCCGGCCTTGCCGAGGAGCCATACGACCGGGGCGATCGATCGTGCACGTTCGCGGACCTCCTCCGACTGAGCAACCGAACCCGCGTCGCCAAACTGAACCTCGTTGATAGCTTTCCAGAGTCGATCGAGAAATCCCACGATCTCCGCTTCCCTAAGTGGCGCAGTTTTCTAGCTTTTTGCCGTTTACAGTGTAGTCACGATCAATTACACCCATTGCGTCACTGTAGCAGCAAATTCTCCGCGGCCTTCCCGAGGTCCGCAGCCCTGTGACGGACGGCAACCCCATACTAGGGGATGGGACGGTGGAATTTTCGCGGTCACGCGGTGTTGGCCGTGGCTCGCTGCGTCCCGATCGACGAAGAGCACACACTCGTCAAGCTTCTCATTGCCAACGGTTACGCCTACCATCCGGTCTTGCAAATGCATCAGCAACGTCGCGAAGCCGACATATCACAGTCGTTGCTGCAGGGCGAATTTTGGCCCGCGAGCTGGAAATCGGAAAGGTAGAACGGACCAGATTGTCCGAAAGGGGCCGCGTGGCGGGCCCGGCCGTATGAGGTTGCAGACGTTCCGCCGCTTCCAGCGGCCTCTCCGCTTACCGGTAATCGTGCAGTTCGCCGCTCACGGTCCCTCGATGCGGCCGGTGCCACCTGTTGAAGTCCTGTCCATGCCGACTGTGGCGTGGAAGCTGCTCAGAACGGAGCCATGAAATCATTGCCATTAAGGCCTTCAGCAACGCGACGTTGCTCTCATGACCTCCCAGAGGCTCGCAACCGAGGACCATTTTCATTGCCGTTCTTGGTATCCTGCGTCTGTTGATGCAGACGGCGTTGTATGGGGGTGGACAGCCACCAACTCATCGATTCGGCTCGCGACCGATTGGACATTTCCTGAAGCTGGGCCACACCCGCAATGGATCATCCGCACTTCGC
>JASHYD010000028.1 GCA_030043175.1 Xanthobacteraceae bacterium
TCGCGATCGTCGGCGGGCTCATTGTGAGCCAGTTTCTCACGCTTTACACGACGCCAGTGGTCTATCTCTATCTCGATCGGCTGCATGGCTGGCTGCGCGGCGCCCGCGCCACGACGCCGTCACGTGCACAGGCGCTGCTGATGAAGGCGGGCTGAAAAACCCGCGTTTGGCATGCGCGAGCTGATCGGGCCGTGTCCCATCTCGGTTGTTGCCGATCGCGTCCGCCCGGAGCCTGCCGGTGGGCCAGCCGAAGGCGGGCCGGTGGGCCAGCCCGATGGCAAGCTCCGCCGGACCCGTGGCCAACAATTTCTCGATGTCGCCGATTCCTAGGGCGACAAGGAACCGAGATATGAGGAAATCGCGATGATGTCGTCTTCCGACAGATTGGCGACGACAGGCTTCATCAAGGCGGCGGCTTTCCCCGCGCTTGAGCCATATTGCATGTCGAAGAGCTGGCGCGCCACGTACAGCGGCTGCAGTCCGGCGAGCCGCGGGACCTCGCCAAGTCCTTTCAGCTGCTCGCCGTGACAGACCGCGCAGGGCATCGTCTTGCCGGATTCTCCGCCTTTAACCAGCGCCTCGCCCCTGGCGACGCTGCCGGGCGGCACGTAGGCGACGAACCCGGAATGCGGGTCCCGGATTTCGGTACGGAACGGATCTGCCGGGATTTCAAGGATACGGCGCCCGATCGGCTCGGTCCCTCCGTCGGGATGGAGCTGACGATGACGGCCCGCGGTAGCGATGAACGTCTTCGGCGGCGTCGCGGTCTCGATTACCCTGACCCATGCGGCTGGCTTCAGCGCGGAAAAGTATTCGGCGGCCTGGCGGATGTCCTCGTCCGAGGTGGCCTTCGCGATCGGCCCCATGCGTGCGTCGTCCTCGCGCGCGCCGGCTTTGTAGTAGGTCATCTGCCGGATCAGATACTCGGTGGGCATGCCGGCGATGTCGGCGGATTCGGGGTGACCCTGGCCCGACATCAGGTGGCAGGAACCGCACGCAAATCTGACCCCCGGTCCGCCTGTTACTGCCCGCGGCGCGGCGGGATGTTCATCGGGAAACCAGTCCGGCGGGTTCGCGTTCCCGGCAACCTTGGCCCACTCGTACTCCTTCGCGCTGCCGGGAGCTCTCACAATGCCTTCGGGCCGCACCGCGGTGGGTTGGGCCTTGTCCGGAATGTTGAATGCCCAGTCGGGGAGTCCTGCGGGGACTTTGAGCGCTTGCTGCGCACGCAGCGGCTGCATCATGAGAAGCGGAGCGAGGGCGCCGACGAGGACGGCGATATGGACGGACGTGTTGGTTCGCGAGATTCGGCGGATCACGGCGGTCTTCTCCCCTTTGCGGACCAAAGGTCGGCTGTCATAATGCCTGTCAGGATAGCGACCTCTCCGCGAGCCGCAAGACCTCAATCCCTGTGAGCCGCAAGAGCTCGCAAAAATATCCTGTCTGCGGCAGAAGGCCTGTTACGAAGCGGGGAGGCCGTGTACATCGACGTGGTGTCGGCGGGCGAAAAGACGCCATTGAGCGCAAATCCGCGACAATACCTGCCAACAGGTCGTCGCCGTTTGATATCCAACGTGAGCGCATTTCGTCGCCGGCTCGTGCACCGCGATACCAATCACCTGCGCTGAGCGCGCCGCAATTCGCTAGCGAAGGACCGCCGAACACCAAGCGCGTGCCAGCTAGAGATCTATGCAAAACTTGCGACCTGATGAGCTCTCTCACCTCTACCCCTCGCCAAGGAGTAGTGCCAGCAATTCGTGCCATCGTGCGAGACAGGCGATGTGAGGTGGCTCGGCGGCAGGCGATTAGCGAGCAGCGCCTCATCGATAGTGAATCGCGAGCCAGACGGTCGGCGCCGACGGATCGGTCCAGGCAACGCGATGACGGACATGGGCGTCGATCTGAACATAACTGCCCGGCTTAAGCACGAGTGGCTCGGCCTCGCCTTCGAAGATCAATCCGGCTGACCCAGCAAGAAGCAGCACCCACTCGGAGCGCTCCTGATCGTACCATCCGTCAAGCGCGCTCGCCTGACCGGTCGAGACAATACGCTCGATCCTGACATTCGGAGCTGACAGCAATTCCACAATCTGCTCGTGGGGAAGTTCACGCGCGACATTCGCAAACAGGTTGCCGGTAATCATTGAGCGCTCATCGGCCATCCGGCGCGATCTGCCGCTGTCGGTGCGGCGCAGATGCCTTGGACATGCGCCAGGCATCGCGGAAGAACGTGAACCAGTACCAGATGAGCAGGACGGGGACGGCAAAATCGTATACGGCGTCGATACCGGGGATCGGCTCTATCGGGATCGCGAGGGCGCCGGCCGCGGCCGTGGCGCTAACCCGGTAAGTCAGCGCCGCGAAGAGGCGTTTGAGCGGGTTGCCGTCGGGCATCTTCGAAACAACCACGACGAGGGCGACAAGCAATGCCGTCATCACCGCAACGAAGATGAGAAGATTGCGGATGATTTCGGCAATCGTCGAGAACAATTCCACGGGCGTGGCCTCTTGGAGAGGCGACCCTTGTGATCGCCGGGTTTTGCGCAGCGCATCGGCCGGCAAGGGAGCCCCCGGATCACCACAACAACTCACGCTACCCCATTGCTCCACATTGGCAAAGCCACCGGCAATCGCGGCATTTAGCCCGTAGCCGTGCCGGGGGAGCGGCTTGCGCCGCCCCCTGAGTTCAGCCCCACGGCCGCCGGCGCCCGTGCACCCAGGCCGAGCGAAGCACGCCCATCTGCGCGGCGAGGTGCTCCAAAGCGGCAATGCGATTTTCGGTCGATGGGTGAGTAGAGAACAGATTGTCCATGCGCTCTCCGGACAGGGGATTAATAATGAACAGGTGCGCAGTTGCGGGATTCTGTTCGGCCGGGAGATTCTGGATCTCATGTGCGGCCGCATCGATCTTGGCCAGCGCGGAAGCAAGCGATTGAGGATCCCGGCTAATGCGTGCGCCCATATCGTCGGCGGCGTACTCGCGGGTGCGGCTGATCGCCATCTGCACCAGCATGGCGGCGAGGGGCGCCAGGACGACCATTACTAACGTCCCGATCAGGCCGATACCGCTATTGGCGTTACCATCGCGTTGACCGCCGCCGAAAAACATGCCGAACTGCGCCAGCATGGAGATGGCGCCCGCGATGGTCGCGGTGACGGTCATCAAAAGCGTGTCGCGATTCTTGACGTGGGCGAGTTCATGGGAAATGACTCCCGCCACCTCTTCGCGGGAGAGCATGTTCAAAAGTCCGGTCGTCGCCGCGACGGCGGCGTGAGCAGGATTACGTCCGGTCGCGAAGGCGTTCGGCTGCGGGTTATCCATAATATAGACGCGCGGCATCGGCAGGCCTGCGCGACTGGCGAGCTCGGCCACCACATGAACGAACTCGGGCGCCGTGCGCTCGTCGACCTCCTGGGCGCCGTGCATCGATAGCACGAGCCGGTCTGCATTCCAGTAAGTGAAGAGGTTCATCGCGGCAGCGATGAACAACGCGATTACGGCGCCGCTCCATCCACCGAGCAGATAGCCAACCCCCATAAACAAGGCGGTGAGCCCAGCCAGCAGAATTGCCGTACGCAAGTAGCTCATCACAATCACCCACGCTGAATCCAGGACTTCCTTCTCGCCAGCCGGATTGAGGGCAAGCGCCACGTAGACGGCCTTGTGCTTCACCTGACCCGCGTCGCAATCTTGACCCGCGGGGCATCAAAAACACCACCGGTAGACCGGATCGGAGCAGCCGGTTCTCCGGGTTCCCGCACCTCGTCGTTCGCGCAACCTCGTCGAGCAAGTGGGCCGTTACCCGGCTGACGAGGTTGGGAGGGGACCTCGGTCGCGCAGAGTTTGACTAGATGGCCTTGCAAAATCGTTCATCGAGCCCTGTGGCGGCTGTTGCCCTTACGCGACCGGCCGGATTGCCTCTTCATAGCCAGCGCCTCAGCGCCTTCGTGAGCTGCCTTAAAAAGCGCGTCATTCGTCATGTAAGTTCCTGACGTTATTGCTCGGGATGCCCGACCCAATGACGGCCTCATAGGCTCGCTTCGCATCACTGACCATTTGGCATGGCAACGCCTGGCTCAAAAAGTCGTTCTCACAATTGCAGAAGAACCGGTAATCATCCGGAAGCCTAGCGATTTCAAGAACAAGCGTTTTGCAACGCAGTCCCAGATTTTCGTGAACAACCGCTGCAAGAGAGAGATCATGATCAACATCGACGGTTTGTCGAAAATGCTGATCACGGGCGGCGTCGATAGCCCAAAATGGCCGCGGTTTATTGACATCGCGGAGCAGACAGCCGAGCGGGTCAAATGTGAGACTGGATCAGTGGATGCGCTTCAAGAAAGCCGTTGCCGTGGCGAAAGCGGATTGGCTGGCGCGATAGGCTGCCGCCATCGCCCGCGCCGATGGCGGGCTCGGTGCCACCCGGTTAGTAAATCAGCCTTAGCTGTCCGGCGACTCCTCCCCCGTGATGCCATGTAAGAGTCGGTGCTCTCTGGCTGTAGCCTGCTTCAGAGCCTGCTCGAGATATCTCATGTACTCGGCCGCCCGAGCGCGTCGGTGCAGGGGGTAGCCCTTATCACGAAGCTTCTCCTTGCCAATGTTTAACATCGCTCCAAGGACCGCCGGAGACTGCTCGTCAATCATATCCAGAGATGCTTTAACGCCACCAGATATGAGAACCGCAACGCGTGTGTCCCTCTCGGTTAGAGCCGATTTGATGCGCTGTTCTGTCTGAATTTTGTCTCGTGCCATGAGGCATCAATGCGGGACTCGGCGAGATGGTTTCCGGCCCGCCTTAAGAGGCTAGGTAGGCGATGACCTGCCGCAAGGGCAGGGTCATGCGAAGGGTCTCACTCCCTGAGCCTTCATCTCTTCATAGCGTTGCTTGAATTGCTCCTTGGCTTCGTCCAGCGAATAGGCCAGCCGTTGTTCGGAGGTGGAGCCGTTCGCCGGCTCATAGGCGGATCGAGCTTCACCCTTCATTTACCAACTTCCGATCGCCGGCTTGTTGGATTGCTGTGCACGGACAACTATGCCCGTGATGGGGCTTCCGAGGATGCTGGAGAGGCATCATGTTGATCGCGGTTTTCGCAGTGTTGACGGTGGGGGCTATCGCAGGCTCCGTTGAGGCTGATCGGGGTGATGGCTGCTATCGGACGTCGTGTTATCAGAGATATGATCGCGACTACCATGGTGGCTACAACGCCTACAGCGGGTGCAATGGTAATCCCGGCTGCGGCGGTTACGGTGGTTACGGTGCATGTGGCAATGGTGGATGCCGCGGTTATGATGGCTACGGCGGCTACGGCGGCTACGGCTCGTCCGGCCAGTGACGGACCAGTGCGTTGTTGATCTAGGCCTCCGGGACGCCGCCGATTGGCCAGCGGTGGCTTGCTGCGTGACCTAGCCAAAAGGCTCATGCGGCCCCGGCCCTTGCTCCACAGTATCCCTCCCCAAAGGGGCCGGGGCTTCAGCCGCGATTGATCGTACTTTCCTCCCAGCCGATACTGGCCGCCATGAGGATTAACCGTCTTCCGGCCGGGTTCGTCGTTCAGCCCCTCTCCGGTTCAAATGAGGGTGCGATGGAACGTCCGAGCGAAGCCGTGTGGCTGGGCAAGGTTGTGGCGTCCGACGAGGCCGCTGCTTGGCTTGGCGATCGCGGTCGGGGCGTGCGCTGGATCAGTCTTTAAGCGCCTGCCGGCCCGCATCGGTGATCCTGATGCGGACTACCTCTATAACCGCTCGACCAGGACTCGTAACGACCTCTCGCTCCGCTGTCGCAAGGCATTCGTCAACGAGACACGCGATCATGTCGCGATCGAATCCGTGGGTAATGACGAGCACCTCCTCCGTGATGCCATACGGAATGCTTGCGAGCAGCGCCAGTGCGCGGCGCCGTTGGTCCCCAGTAAGGTCTGGTTCTCTTCGATGTGCCGCCATGTATGTCGCGAGGCTGGCAGTTTTTGCGTGCCCCCCGGCCTCACGCTGGACTGCATTTCTGTAGGACACGGCGCCCGAGGTCTGGCACAGGGTACGGGGGGCAGGGGATGCCAAGCCATCGGGTCGCCGCAGTCACACAAGCCATCGGGTCGCCGCAGCCACAATTGGCTCGGATCGCTTTCCAGGGCGAGCCCTACGTGTAAACCAGACGGAGGCTACATTGGTTCCGTTCCTGGAACCGATCACGGTCACTTGATTCCGGCCACGCGATGATGGCCGCGATAGCCTCGCAAACAAGCGGGGCGCCCCGAAGGACACCGCTTAATGGGGGGCAACGCTAGC
>JASHYD010000029.1 GCA_030043175.1 Xanthobacteraceae bacterium
AGGATGGCGCGCTTCGAAGATTGATTGAGGGACTACGCAGCGATCTTGCTCACGCCCTTGGGGGATAGCACATGAAGCGGCGTGTTTCGGGTAGCCCACGATCGGCTCCACGAAATTGCGACGAGATGGAGATGATTGCCGCGCCGAACCCCGCACAGTCCGAGTCCGGCGAAGAGTCTCTGGTCGTCAAATCGTTATATGGCGACCCGGCCGATCCGGCCGACGTGCCGCTTGCGCTCCGGGCGGCGTCCCTGACGGCGACCGCGAGCTGGCACCGCATGGCAGCGCACCGCGTCAGCACTTGTCTGCTGACGAAGGATCAAACACTAAAACAATTCTAACCCGTAACGACTTGAAATGACGATCAACGACATGCTGAACTGAGAAGTGGAAGGTCAGCGTTGAGGAAGGGAGTGGGACGCGTGATCGGTCGTCCCAGTTTGCTGCGACTCGATGTTAAGCCAATCGTGCAATCGGTGATCGACGCCCTTGAATCGGGGGAATTACTCGCTAACGGTGCTCTCATCCGAGATGCTGAGAACCAGCTACGAATTAAGGTGAGCGCATTGATCCCAGTCGATGGACCGATGGCAGCCGTAAGGGTCCGCCGCGAGCGCTTCAGAGCCGCAATAGAGAAAGCCATGAACGCCATCGGCTGGGAACTAACAGCTATCGTTCCGACCCTCAAATTCAAGAAGAGTGATCCGAAAGCAGATCGTTGACGGGGCTGTAGGTGGCGACGCCGCGGGCCTCGCCAAGCTTCTATCGCCCCGATTGACGAATGCCGCTCGATCAGCGCACCAGCACGATCACCTGGGAGGATACCAAGGACGACTATGTCGTCCTGGACGGGGAAAGTCTGTTGGTCGCATCCACAAAGACACCACATCGCCAAGGTGGATATGGTCCGTGAATACCGGTCCATACCCAGCCCCTCCCCCTAAAAACGGTCTCGCCAAGTCACTGGAAGAGGCGAAGCAGCAATTCAAGCAACGATACGAAGAGATGAAGGCTCAAGGAGTAAGGCCATTCGCATAAGCCCGCCTTGCGGCTAGTAATCGCCTCAATGCCATCAACCGGTTGGCCGACACCTTGAATTCCGCCGCAGCCTTCTCCATCGCGGTGGCCTCATCCGCTGCCTCGACGTCACCCAGCCAGACGGCGTTCTTGGCGATCTTGTACACGTTCCATCTGATCGCCTTCGACGACTCCGGTTTCCTGGCCATCCCCCAGTATCAGCCGCGAACAGAGCACCTTTGCCGGCGCGTGTCGGCGCAGTGAGCGAGCCCGACCCGGCGCGGTCATTGCAGGGGCGGCGCAGCTCTCCGCAAGGCAAGATTGCGGGACGAGACGGCCATGTTAAGCTCGTAACACTTCCGCACTGATTCTGGCATCGAGCGCCGCGGTGCGATGACGGCGCTCCGGGGCGTGATTGACACGCGACTGGGCGATACGAGGATCTGTCAACAATGCATTTCGTAAAGCATCCCCACTTGCATCCGTCTCAAAAAACGCTTCCGCCGACGACAGAGCCGCTGCCACACCAGCTGAAGCGCTGGCTGGGGCTGGCCAGCATGCTGCTCATCTGGTGCGGCAGTCTTGTGACGGTCGCGCTGTTCGGCCTCTGGCACCGTTGAGTGAAGGGGCTCGCATAACGGCTGTGCATCACGTACGGCGGCAGACTTGCGTGTGCGGTGCCCGTCAACACCTCGCCTGTACGTAACCTCACAACCCCGGCAGCAGCGCGCGCAGCGCTGCTTGACCGTGATCCGTAAGTACGAGGCGCCCACGCCCATCCCGCACGATAAGACCCCGCACCACCAATGCAGTAATGGTCTCACCCGTGACGCCGGCACGCTGCCAATCGGTGCCGCTGGCAACGCAGAACAGCAGGATGCGCTCCCTTACCCTGAGTGGAATGGCACCCGGCGCTGCTTTCTTCGGCATGCCCGCAGTATCGGCCACGCGCTATTAGGTTCAATCCGATTGGAAGAGCCCTGGCCCCTTGAGTGCGAACAAGGAACCGGAGCCCGCATGGGGCAAGACGCACAAGGATACTACCCCATACACTAATCCAACGCTGGCGGCGAAGGCGGCGTTCCGGATCGACCAGAAGCAAGTCAGGGAAGTGAAAGTCACGCTCGCCAGCCAGCAAAGCCGCCGCTGTCTAGACCGCGTAGTCGGTCGCCTATCAAGCGCCCTTCGCCCCACAGCAGTGATCCAGAAGCGAACAACCTCGATCGCCTTACCGCCAGCCCTCGTTGACTCGCCCACCACTGCTGCGACGAGCCCTTCGTGGGCAAGGCCAGCCAGCATTTTCATCTCGAACCTACGTTCGTTCACTAGCAGATGCCCGGTAACGCCGCGTGGCTCGCGGGTGAACAGCTCCAGCGCCCGGCGTTGCTCCGCATTGAGACGCGCTATCATCTCGCCTGCTTGACGGGCTTGGGCAGCACCGCCAGTCTGGGCGCGGATTGTCGAGGCTTGCGACCTCTTCGGACTTTGAGTGATGGCGCCGGCGGCTTCTTGCCTGGTGCGCCATTGGGTTGCTTTGGCATGGGCCATAGCCTCCTGCTCCTGCCCCCCATGGCTCTAGGAGCTTACTAAAATTCTGGTCCGCATGAGGAGGTCAGAGGCGCACAAAGCCAACGCGGGGGGCGGAGGCGGTGTTCCGAGTGGTGAGGATAAGCAGGCAGGCAAAGCCCCGGCCCTTTTGAGCTGACAAAGGAGTGGGGCCGGGGCTGCATGAGGCCGCTGCTGATGAACCTCACGCAGCAACCTAACACCCGACCACGCAGCGCCGTTCCGGAACTATCGCCCCGCCCATGGGCTAGCCAGGATGATGTCGATCTTGGCCATCAACTCGCGTGACTCGGCTATAGCCTTTAGCGATCCCGCTCTTGTTTCCGCGAAGTCACCCAGCGCACGACGCGTGAAATCCGTGCACGCGCGCCGGGTCTCGGCAACAGCTCGAATAGTCTCTCGTGCATGTAAAAAGTAGGGTTGCGGCATGTGTCGCTCCCGTTCCTGTGTTCAGGCGGGAGCGCCAAGCGTCTCTCAGCCACCGACGCCCCGGGCAGAAAGAGGATAGTAACGTAGATTAAGATTACCGTAGATTACCGACGCGCGCTGGCAAGATCAGCTATGGCCGACGCGGAGGGCGCTGAACAATGCCGGACCAAAAGCTTCTCGCACTAGCGAGGGACGCGCGAGACCGCGCCGAAGAGCTTTTGACCAGAGCCGAGACTTTCCGGGACGCGGTTGCCAAGCAGAAGATGCAGGAAATCGCGGCGAGATATGTGCGATTGGCGGCGCAGCTCGAACAAGCGGCCGAAACGTAGGGCCGTCGCCATTGCGTTTCCTCGAAGGTGGGCTTGGCGGGGGTGTCCAAACGCCTCTACCTACTCCGATGATGATCTCCGTTGCGCCAATGTTGTGTGTCGATACTGACAGGACGAAGAAATTCCACAGGGAGGACGGCATGATCCTCATAGATAGAATCAAGCAGTGGGATGGACACGCTACGGTTACTAGAAAGCGGCCGGTCTGGTGGAAGCGTGTTTTGATACGGCTTGTGGTGGGAACGAAGTTTCCGAAGGGAGGATCGAGCTAAGTTCCTATGATCCTCAGAAGCCGGCACGGCCAACCCAGGCCCGCCTTCTCCTCGACGTTTATCCAAAGCCGCGACCTTCGAGAACGCGTCTGCCAAGCAGAGGATGCTCGAACTCGCTGTAAAATACGTCGGATTGGCGGAGCGGCTCGAACAAGCGGCGGCCGACGGGCGCTAAGCCCAAGCCGCGCCGCCCGTGGTGCGCCGGGCGCGGCGGGACACCGGAGATCACGTGGGTGGCGTTGGGCCTAATGGAGGGGCTCGCAAGCGGTCACGGCTATTTGACGCTCACATCGAGAACGCCAGGTACTTTCCCTGCGTTCGATTTCGGGGCGGGCACCGATATGAGTGTGCTTCCATGGCCCGAACGTTGTGCAACCGTCGGCGCCGGGTTCCCATGAAACTGCGCCGGTTATCTGCCCGCCGAAGCGGAACCCCACTCTGACACCTCTTCATAGCGGTATGAGAGCGACATTCACATCGGGACGGCGGTGACAACTCGCTATCGTAGAAGCGCAG
>JASHYD010000327.1 GCA_030043175.1 Xanthobacteraceae bacterium
AGAAGACATTTTTTGGCATTGAAATTACTCATGTCCTGCTCCCTTGGTGCTGGTGGTCGCGAGAGCCGGTGTCGTCCGCCATCGGCGACACCGGACCCGTCTTTTCAACACGAAGCCTATGTTGTCAAAACTCATTCGTCACGCAACAAGTGGCGGTCCGATTTCTGCGGACATTGGGCAGGCCACTCGACAGTCGCCTCGAAAGAACGGCGGCGCTCACGGTCTGCAAGATCGGAAAGCCGCTGTATCGCTGGGCCAGCGCAGCGGCACCGGTGCCAACTCACCAGGGAACAGTTTGGCCTCGATAATCGAGGAAAAGCAGGCCACGCTTGCCGGCACGGCTGGCGATCACATCGACGACGCGCGGAATGCTTTGCGCGATCGAAAGCGGGGCGTCGGGGCCGCCAAGGTCGGTGCGCACCCATCCCGGCGCGATGATCACGGTCGTGCGGGCGGCATGTCGGGCGGCAAAGCCTTTCATCAGCATGTTGAGCGCTGCCTTGCTGGCGCTGTAGACCGGCAAATAGCCATCGCTCCGGCTGATGCTGCCGAGGCCCGAGGACATCACGCCGATGGTGCCGCCCCGCTTGACGAGATCTTCGAAGGCTTCGACCACGCGCATGGGGCCGAGCGCGTTGGTGACCATCACGCGGGTGAAGTCCGCCGTTGACACTTCCGCGATCGTGTCATCGTTCATGATGCCGGCATTGACGAAGAGAAGGTCGAATCGCTTTTCGGCAAGCCGCCGACGCAGAACGGCGATCTGAGCCGGTTTGACGATATCGACCTTCTCGACAGCGAGGCGTCCCTTGGACCGGTCGGCGATACGGTGAAGTGCCGTCCGCGCAGTGCGGCGAACTGTGCCGGTGACGTGCCAGCCTCGGCAAAGATATTCCTCCGCGATGGCGAGCCCGAGGCCCCGAGAGGCGCCGATGATGAGCGCAGTTGGCGATGGCATGTCAATCTCCATGAGTGGACAGCGCGGCGAATGAGCCGGGCTGGCCTGCGGTCATCGAGGTCGCCGTTTCGGCTATGCGTGTACGAAGAGGACCGCGGTTGCCTAAGTCTCGAGCGGACCGGTAGCGATTTTTATTTGCCGACGGCCGCTTGCTAGAATTCCTTGAGGTCTTTGGCGACGAGCACTTCGCCGGAGAATTGCTTCTTCACATCGACTACCCACGCGGTGTAATCGTCGTCGGCCTTGAAAGTCAGATGCGTCAGGATCACCGTCTTGACCCCGGCGCGTGTCGCCATCTCCCCTACGTCGGTAGTGCTCAAGTGCCCCTGGGTCATCTGCAGTTTGATGCGTTCCTGCTCGTCGGCGGTCATGATCTGCCATTGTCCGCTCCTCAGCAGATCGCCCATCCGCTCCTCGATCGAGTTGGCTTCGGAGACGAGCACGTCGGCGCCGCGCGCAAGCTCGGTCAGTGCTTGGTTCGGGCTGGTATCGCCGGTGAAGACGATGACTCGGTCCGGGGTGTCGAAGCGGTACGAATAGGACTTGTGTCTGCCGGCGGCGGCCCCTTTGTGGAAGGCGAAATGGGTATTCTCGATCGCCGTCACCTTGATGTTGGCATCCTGGTAGACAACGCCAGGGCCGACGTCATGACCGAAGAACAGTCGCTCGATCGGAATCGTGCGGCCACCGTCGGCGATCCTGCTCTCGGCGCTGATTGTGAAATACTGCACAGCGGCCTTGACCAAATCTTCGGTCCTCGGCGGACCGTAGACGTTGATCGGCGTCGTCCTCTGGCTATCCCAGGCGACGGACATCAGCGTGCCCAGGCCAGCGGTGTGGTCGTCGTGGTGATGCGTGATGAAGATGGTGCCGACGTCACGGACGTTGAATCCAGCCTTCGCAATCCGGCGCGTGGCTCCGTCCCCAGCGTCAATGACATAGAGAGTTCCGTTGACGATCAGCAGGTTCGATGATTGCGCGCGATGTGGTCGCGGTGGCGGGCCCGCGACCGTTCCAAGCGTGATGAGCCGGCTGCCGGGAGTGCCCGCTCCGCCCCCGGGTTGGGCCGCGCCTGCATTGACCAGCGCAACGACTGATAAAGGGACGAGACTTGCAATCAGAGCCGGGCCGATCTTGCGCATTGGTAACCTCTCCGCGGGTGAAGCAGGCACTGAACCATCACAGGGCCGACGAGCCCGGTCTGGATAAACGGCTGAAAGCCACAGCGTGGCGTCCTCACAACCTACTGACCGGACGAAATGTTGAGACGGCGGTTTTCAGGGCTTTGCGCCAATTACGACATCCGTCTCACGCACGCGTATCTCCATTCCGCCGATTGGCCGAGCCGCTTCCCGGTCTCGCGGCCAAGATTGACGATCGACTTTCGCGGCTTGCCCGACGGATTCGATCGAGATGGCAGACAAGGCATGCAGCTAGGCATTCGACATTGGGCCCAAGCGCCATTAGCGCTTGGGCCCTCTCAAGGGGGTCACCCGATAAAGATCGGCCGGCGCAAAATCATCCGTGAGCACATCCGCACCTTTCGAGTGCAGCTCCGTGACGCGTTTGCCGACGAGAGCGGGCAATGGATAGCGGAAATGGTATTCCGTCTGTAGCGCAAGTGCGCGCCGTGTTAAACTTTCGGCTGTCGGCCTTGGGGCCGCGACCGCAACCGCAATCGCCTGTGGTTCGTTCGGTTCGCCCGAGGCCGGATAAACGTCGACAGTCGGGAACACCGCTCGCAAGGTGACCAGAGTCGAAAGGTAAAGTTTTGTATTGGCGACGATGTTGGATGCCACTGCTCCTCCGGGAGCAAGATGCTCCTTGACGAGCGCGTAGAACTCCCGCGTCAGCATGTGGAATGGAACGCCGAGCTCGCGAAACGCATCCAGCAGGATCAGATCATAGGCATCTGTGTGACGGTTGAGATACACGCGGCCGTCGCCTTCGATAAACCGCACCTTATCAGTCTCCCGCAACCCGAAATATTTTTTTCCCGCCCCGATGACACCGGGGTCGAGTTCGACCACATCGATTTGGGTGTCCGGCATGGCGCGCCCCAGATAGGTCGATATAGATCCAGCGCCTAGCCCCATCATCAGAATGCGCTTGGTTTCTTGCGGATAAGCCAGTGCCACCGGCATGACCCGGGTATACAAGAGTGTCATAACGTCGGGATCTTTGAGATCAATGAGCGACTCGATGTAATCGTGGCGCTTGTAGCTGCTGCTCAGCCCAAGGAGCGATCCATGCTTGTCGATAAACAGATCATTGTACTCGGTCTCCAGATGCGCGATCTGGCCGTCGCTGTGTTTGAGCATCTGCGCACGCACGCTCTCATCGATTAGGTCATCCGCGGAGACACGACTACTGGCAAACACAAGGACAGCGAGGGCAACGAGCCCAGCCACCGACCGGACACCGTTTCTTGGCAAGTGCATGCGATCGAGCGCCAACAACGATAGTCCGCTGCCTATACCAACCGCACCAAGCCAAAGCGTTATGGCGCGCGTGCCGATCGTGGGAATAAGCAAAAACGTCGTGCCAAGCGTGCCTGCGATCGAGCCGGCGGTAGACACGCCATAGACGGTGCCCGACACGGTCCCGGACCGCTGGGCGTTGCGCAACACAAGTCTGACCGCAAACGGCGAATACACGCCGAGCAGCACCACTGGCGGGAACATAATCGCAAGCGCCGCATAAAGACTGCCGAGGCGCACATTGTCTATGGTGTCAAGAACAAAGCGCAGTATTGTGTCGGCAAAGCTTGGCAGCGCAAGCAGGTAGACGGACGCAACGCCCACGATCATTCCGAGCACGGCTGCCGACACGGTGCGATCGGCGATGAAACCACCGAGAAAATAGCCCGCTGTCAGCGCCGCTAGCACCGTCGAGATCAGCGCCGCCCAGGTATAGATGCCGCTGCCGAAATAGGGGTTGAGATACCGCGAGCCGAGCATTTCGAAGCTCATCACAATCGCGCCGATAACAAAAGCGACGATATAGATGACAACCTGAAACATAGCGGGCGATACCTTCCCGCGCACCTTCATTGCGGTTGATGTCACGCTCTCCATATTCACTCAACCTCCGTCAGCGCCCCGTGTCAGTGTGACAACGCCGGCTTTCATCCAGGTGGCGCGCCGACGTCGACGGATCCGGGTTGACGGAACGGCAGGTCACGTTCTTCTGGTCTTGCAAAGATCGTCCGCTCATAGTGTCTAACGCCGCTTAACCGACCGGCGCGCGTGGTTGGAATCTCCACAGGCGAAAGTGCAGCTTGTTGAGTTGCTACCGTGTCTTCCGGAAGGAACGGACTGGATGAGTTCGTTCACCGTCACATACAAAGGGGAGCCGATCAACCTCCGGAACTTAAGGCTCGGACACCCGAACCCACGCTGTGCGCGACGTTCCGACTAGCGTGCCAATGAGCGAAACCCGCGTCGCCGGCGCGAAAGAACTCATGCCGCGACTTGATGATGATAGCCGAATGTAGGGCGATTGAACAGCATCTCGTCCTCCATCGGATGTTTCGCAGGGCTCATCGACAGATTAACGCAAGCCTCTTTAGAGCGTCCTGCCCGTACGCATTACCTTGATCCGCGCGAGCGTGTAGAGGCGCGCGGCCTCGCGGTCATCCTTGGGAAGGCCGCCCTGGCCCATTTCGTAGAAGCCCCCAAGATTGGCTTGCGCTGTAGTGTTTCCCTGCTCGGGGCGAGCTTTCAGAGGCACGCGGGCTCGGGGTCGTCCTTCGGAGGCCGCCGCTGCCGCCGGTTCTCGCGCCGGCTAGCTGTGCCACTTTATCTGGCGTCAGCGGTCGTGGCGGATCATTTCCGGCGCGGTCGGCGAAGATTGTCCCAGCGAAACAGCTGTCAAACACAAACAGCATGGACTTTGCAGGCGTGCGCTCCAAAGGAGCCCGTATTTCCGCCATCGAGACCGCTCTAAGACGGGCGGCATCGTAACCTCGCACGGTGCCGTCGAGCGCCGGCGTGTCTATTCCGGTGACGCTTGTCGGCAGTGCCTGGCCGACGCTGCACGGAACGTGCATCTAAAAATTGTGGTATGCTCGCAGGGGCGTCAACAAGCAGCAATGTCTCGGATAGGCCGAGGCCTGAAAAACTCACAGCGAGCAAATCGCGGCCGCAGCACGCAATGAACGGGGGAAATGTTGCGACGCAACGGCGTTCAGCCTTGGGCCAATAAGAGACACTCCCGCCTGTTCGGATCTCCGGAAAACGGTGTAACGTTCAGCCGACCGGGGCGCCCTTTCAAAACGCGGTATATGGACCGGGAAGGATCATCGATGCAGCGACGCGAATTTATGGCCGCGATCGGCGCGGCGGCGGCGGCCGGCGCCATCTCGCAATCCAGTCCGATCGACGCGCAACCTGCGGGTGGCGTCGCGCATCGCACCATCCTCGCAAATGGCATTCATCTCCATTTCGCCGAACAGGGCGAAGGACCGCTCGTCCTCTTGTGCCACGGCTTTCCAGAGTGTTGGTACTCGTGGCGACATCAACTTCCCGCGCTGTCGGCGGCTGGATTTCATGCTGTTGCGGTCGACATGCGAGGCTACGGTCAGTCCGACCGACCGGAGGCAATCGAGCAATACACTCTGCTGCATCTCGTCGGCGATATGGTGGGGCTCCTCGATGCGCTGGGCGTTGGACAAGCGGTCATCGCGGGACACGACTGGGGTGCCCCGGTCGCGTGGCACGCGGCTCTGCTACGCCCCGATCGTTTCCGTGCGGTGATCGGCCTGAGCGTGCCGTTTATGTCGAGGTCAGTGGTGTTTTTTAATCCGTCAGCCGCACCGCCGACTTCAGTCATGCCGCGGCGCGACGATGCGATCTTTTACCAAATCTATTTCCAGGCACCGGGAGTTGCGGAGGCCGAACTTGAACGCGACGTCCGGCAAACCTTCCTCAAGCTGTTGGCTAACCCGCCCTCCGAGAGGGCGGCCATCCCCTGGGTGCCACGAGAGGGCGGCTGGATTCCTCGCAGGCCGACGGTCGCGGGCTTGCCGGTCTGGCTGACAGAGGGGGATATCGATTTTTACGCCGGAGAGTTCAGGCGCACGGGGTTTCGCGGTGGCCTAAACTGGTACCGCAACATCGATCGAAATTGGGAGCTATTGGCGCCATTCGCGGGCGCGAAGGTGACTGTTCCGGCGCTTTACATGACCGGCGATCGGACTGCGCCGCAGGGAGGTATCGATCGGGTGCTCGCCGATTTGGCGAACGACGTGCCCCGATTGCGTCGAGCAATAGTTCTTCGGGACTGTGGTCATTGGGCGCAGCAGGAGCGCCCATCGCAAGTCAACGCCGCGATGATCGATTTCCTGCGCGAGTTGTGAGCAAGGGTGACCGGCCGACACGCCCATATCGCGCCTGATGTGTTTTAGAAATGAGAGGGACGCGATGAATGATATTCGCTGCCTATCCGCCCCACGGATCGTCACCGCCGTTACCGTCATTCTCCTCGGAATGCTTTGCCAGGATGCAAAACCTCAGCCGGCGCGAGCAATCAAGATCATTGTTCCGCTCGCCCCCGGAGGCGGTGCTGACATCCTGGCACGCACCTTGGCGGATCACATTCGCCGCATGCAGGGGATCGGTGTGATCGTTGAAAATCGCGCCGGCGCTGGCTCGGTCATAGGAACTGAAGCTGTTTCGCACGCTGCGCCCGACGGCAACACCTTGCTCATCAACACACCTAATCTGGTCATCGCGCCACATTTGCGAAAGCTGAGCTATGATCCTTTGACCAGTTTCGAGCCCATCTGCAAGCTGGTCAATTCGCCTACCGTTGTTGTAGTCAACGCCGCCTCGCCTTACCGTTCGCTCGCCGATCTGGTTGACGCAGCGCGGGCCGACCCGGGCGGCTTGACGCTGGCGAGCGTCGGACCGGCAACCACGCTGCACATTGCTGCCGAGAAGCTCAAACGCACAACCAAAGCCGACGTGACGTACATCCCGTTTTCCGGTAGCGGTCCAGCGCTGAATGCACTTTTGGGACAGCACGTCACGGCGGTGTTGGCTGAATACCCCGCGGTGTCGGAGCAACTCAAGGCGGGCAATTTGCGAGCGCTTGCTGCTGGATCGGCGACGCGTTTCGACCCGCTTTGGGACCTGCCAACCGTTGCCGAATCCGGATATCCGGGATTTCAGGTCGATGTGTGGTGGGGTGTATTTGCGCCGGCCCAGACACCGAAAACAATGGTTTCCCTGCTTGCCGAGGCATTCTCACGTGCTGTTCAGTCACCGGATATCCGGGAAAAGCTGGTAGCACTGGGTTTCTACCCCGCTAGTGTGTGCGGCGCGGAGTTCGTTAGTTTCATGCGCAGCCAAAATGATGAATATAGTCAAATCATTCACGATGCGAACATCAAGGCAGATTGAGCCGCGAGGCTGCCGCGGGGGCGGCGCGGGTGCGGCTCGCGGCCTCTTCCGCGCTGTCGGCAGAGACGTAGGTTCAATCGCGAGAGTGGATACAAGCATTTGATATGACAGCAGAGCACGGTTCATGAAGCCATTGCCGTCGCCGCTTCTCGTCATCACTGACCGCCATCAGGCGCGACATTCCATTGTAACAATCGCCGAGGCCGTCGGACGGGCTGGCGGTCGCTGGCTCATGTTGCGCGACAAGGACCTCGAACCAGCCCAGCGCCGCAGTCTCGCCGTCAGCCTGGCCGAGATCGTCGGCCGTCACGGGATGCATCTCTCAGTCAGCCGCGATGTCGATCTGGCCGCGGCGTGCGGTGCCTCGGTGCACCTTCCGTGGGCCGCAGCCGTGGGTGCTGTCCGCCAGCGCCTCGCTCCGAGCGCCCTCATCGGCGCGTCCGCGCATGGTTTGGACGACGTCGCCGCCGCGGCTGCAGCGGGGGCAGATTACGTGACTCTCAGCCCGATTTTTCTTACCTCCAGCAAGCCAGGCTACGGCCCAGCGCTGGGCGTTGCCGCGATCGAGCTTGCGGCGAGCCTCGGCATTGCGGTCATCGCACTCGGCGGTCTGACAGCCGAACTCGTCCGGCCTTGCCTTGCAGCCGGTGCCGCCGGGGTCGCGGTCATGGGCGAGATTATGCGATCGGACAATCCGGGCCCTGTCGTCGGCGGACTGTTGGACGCGTGCAGGGCCGCGCAGCTTCAAACACCGATCGCGTGAGCGAAGTGAGCAAGGGCCGCGTCGGCGCGATGATTTCGCACTGTCGATATCCGTGGAAGTTTGGCGGTCGACACCCGCCTCGCGCAACGGGTCCCAGGTCCTTCCGCAGATCGCAACCCGGTTGGCGATTCAATTGCCGGCGACGATCGCCCAAGCCATGCGGCCGGAGCAGGCTGCTCTTGCAGCCGCCCCAGCTGCATCGCGCCACAGAGTTACGGGGCCGGGGACGCTAGCGGTTTGCCCTTCTCAACGATGTAGTTGGCGAGAATTTTGAACACCTGGCCCGGAACTGTGCACGCATCGTGCGGGGTGTTGGGTGGAATCTGGAAGGAATCACCAGCCTTGAAGGTTTGGTCCGGCTTGCCTGCGACCTTGAGGACGAGAGCTCCCTCGATCACATAGCTGCTCTCGACACCCGGATGGGTATGGCGACCCGCGCAGTTGCCAGGCGCGATTTCCGCGATCGCACTCACGACATTGTACCCCGGCGGGAAATCGACCGTCTGCAGCGGTGTGCGCTTGATGGCCGATTGCTGTGCAAGGGCCGAAACAATCGCGACTGGCACGACGGCGACCGCAATGATGAACGATTTCTTATGCACGGCTGGTCCTCCCTCGACATGATCAAGCATCAGCGGCGTGGACGCACGCCGGGCCGGGATGATATTCCGTCGCTTATGCGATGCGCAATGTGCTCCGCGTTTCGAAAAAAAGCGCAGCGCGGAATCAGATCCCTCTGCCCCTGCCTGCCCTACCCCGTAAACGGGGGAGCAGGGAGGAGCATGTCACGGCCTCTCGCGATGGCACGAAACCCCATGAAGCTCGGAGTCAAAGTGGCGGCGGCCTGGTTCGTCGCGATGTTGCCGATAGCCGCCGGACTGGCCCAGGACGTGCCCGGCATCGAAATCTGTACGCGCGAAAGCCGGCTGGACCGGCGTACGGGCTGTCTTCAGAGCAATGTCGAGTACCTCCAGCAGGTCGTGACCAGGAACGCGCTTGACGCGCAGCAAAAGCTTTCGGCGGCCGCTCGCGAAATCGCTGCGCTCAAGGAGCAACTGGCCGCGGCGAACCGGGACCTCGCTACCCTCAAGGATGCGCTTGCGGCTGTGGACGCGAAGATCGGTCTGCTGCCGAAGGCGGCTCAGCCGGCCAGGCCGGATGCCAAGCCAAAATGACGGTAGGGCGTTTGCGACGCGAGCGGCCATACCGACCGCTTCCCAAGCGTTACTGCTTCGACGCCTCTTCCGTGGCGCCGAACGCAAGTCAGATCCCGACACTGCCGCGATCGCAGTCGCATTGCGCTTGTCCCCCGAGCGGCCCTGCCGGGACCTCACGCGCGAAGGGCGGAAGCCTGGGTCCCGCCATCACCAATTGATTTTGCTCGGTTATTCCCCTTGGCAAGGTCATATTTTCCCTGCTGCGTGTCGGCGCTCGTGGGACAACGGGCGCAGCCTCGGTCCCTAGATCACGTGACGCGCATCCGGCCGCGGCCCCGGGATTGAGTGCGGCGGAGGCTCAGAAGGGCGTGGTGGCGGACCGTACCCGGGAGGTGACCCGTACGGCCCGTAAGCGTACGGTGGCGGCTCGTCCGTGCGTGGTGGCGGTCCGTACCCGGGTGGCGGTCCGTACCCGGGTGGCGGCCCGTACCCGGGTGGCGGCCCGTAGCCGGGTGGCGGTCCGTAGCCGGGCGGCGGCCCGTAGCCGGGCGGCGGTCCGTAGCCGGGCGGCGGCCCATAAACGTACGGTGGCGGCTCGTCCGCGCGGGGCGGTGGACGGTAGCCCGGAGGCGGGTCGTAGCCGGCAGGCGGCCCATGAGCGTAGGGTGGCAGCATATTGCCGGGTGGTGGTGCCCCGTACCCGCGTCCAGGTGACGACCTGTAAGCGTATGGCGGGGGCATATAGCCGAGCGGTGGGGGACCGTAGTGCGGAACTGGGCCATAACCGGGCGGAGGCCGATAGGCCGGCCGCGCCGGCACGTAACCATGTGGCGATCCGAAACCATACGGTAGGGCCTCAATCGGACCAGGGTCGGAGGGCTGCCCATAATCGGGCACCGGCGGGATCACACCTTGGGCTCCCGCACGATCAGGAGACGTGCCTGCGGCCAGGAGCGCTGCCGAGGTGGCCATCGCAATGCAAAGGGAGCCCACGAAATCCTCTGTTCGGTGTCCCCGGCCAAGCTCAACACCGAGCTCGGTTGGGTGTTCCGACTGACCGAAGGAGTTCCGTCGCCAACACCGGTGGCACTGCCCCACAGATGAACCACATCCGGTCGCGTTGGATCGTCTGGCGCTAAGTTGCCCATTGGGTGCACCTGGCGTCCTTGGACTGCGTTCATTGCGCGCTCCAAGTCACCGCCATCCGGCTCGCGTAGGATCCCTTTAGCGCCTTGCCGGGGCCAACGCGAAGCGCAAAGCTCTACGTCCGCTTGAAGAAATACTGGCAGGAGTGGGAGAGAAAGCCGATCCCGATTGGCAGAATGAGCAGATAGCGGACAATGACTATTGTTCTGGTAACCGTCATGCGACCGACGAACGCCTCGCTGGCAAACATGCCGGGACGAGTAGGAAATCCGACCAAGGCGATCTGAATCGGCGCCGCCAATAGCATCGGCGGCATCGTGCAGGCCGCGATGCCCCAAAATATCCGCCAAGTATTGCCGCGGGTAGCATTCCACGCGTCTATGAAAGTTAAGCCCAAGGCCCCGACCGCGCGCGCCGGAAGAAGCAAACTCAGGCGCAGCGCGACGGCAAAAAAAACCGCAACCAAATAGGCATAAATAAGACAATTCACTAACATTTCACCTTTAGCGGTGCGAGCCAACAAAAGAGACATCGGCAGACCGACCGCCAGCCCGGGAAGAATAACGATTTGATAGATCGCAATCACGATCGCACCCACATAACGCCAGAAATTTTTGGTGCCGACATTGCTCCCGCTAAATCTAGGGTGTTCGCCCAGAATAATGTATCGATGCCACGCAACTGCGATGCTGACGCCAGCAAGTGTAAAGAGAAATTGCAGCCAGTTCGGGATGTCATGCGGCGCGACCAGCAAACCCGCTAGCCATAGCCACGATATGACCGCCACCGCTAGCCATAGCCAGGATATGCGCAACACATCCTGAAAATTATAGAAGTAGGTCGAATATGAGAGACAAATCGTATCCCACAGCGGTAGCTTCAGGTTGGCCGCACCCTGAGAGTCAATAGCCGGCGGCTGCTGCGCCCACGCCCCCATCGGCCACGTCACCACGCCTGTGATGGTCGCAATAAGCTCCCGCCGTCGCATCGACGAATCCCTGAGGCTTTGAGCCTATCGCGGACCCGGGTGAATAGGAACCAGGGTTCAACCAGCCTCGTTCTGTGGCATACGCAGCTTCGCCCGGAACTGGCCCGCCTTGCCGACTGGCGTGTTGTACAAGTGCGTCTTGGGTCTGGATGGCGAGCGCCGGATTTCCTGCAGGTGTGAGTGCTGACACGTTTCTATTTCGCGGCATCGCCTCCGATCATCGATCCGTTGGCAAGACCGCTCTCGGCCCACCTCTGAAGACTTGCGCGATGCACAAAGTCGTCGGCTATCCGAGGTGCGAGGAGACGTGCCAGTCGAGGCGCACGGCCGTTTTTTGCCGAGTCGGCCCGGGGAATTTCACCCCGAGCCGCTCACAGGGAGCTAGCCCGCGTCTTCAAATGTCTGAGGTTTGTCGGCTGCGACATCTGATCGGCTTGCAAGAAGTGTTTTGGATTGACAGCGCGCGGTGTAGTGCGTCAACCTTACAATCGGTCGATACACCCGCCGCCTGCGCCCTTCGGGGATGGTGAACGTATCAATCTCTCTCCGCGCCCTTCCATTGGCGAACGGGTCGGCAAGGCAGGCCCCGATCTCCTCCGTTCGTCGATAGAGAGGTGCTTTCATGCGCGATTTCCGCGATGCGAAGGCCATGGCGCGTTCTCTGCGCGATGCCTTGGCAGCCAAGGCTGTCGAGACCAGCCATAGCGAATCTTTGGAGCTGATCGCGAAGGCGTTCGGCTATGAGAATTGGAATGTCCTATCCGCCAAAATCGATGCGGTACAGCCCCGCTCCAGTGCGTCGGCCGGACACCGAGATCCAACGCAGCAAAAGATCCTGTATTGCTCGTTCTGCGGAAAGAACCAGCATGAGGTGCGCAAACTGATTGCCGGACCGGGCGCGTATATCTGCGACGAGTGCGTCGATTTATGCACCGACATTGTTGACGAGCAACTGCTTCGCCTTATCGAAGGCGATGAGGAGAGTGCGCGGGCAATGTCTACCGAGAGGCTAGCGCATTACGTCGAACATGCCAGCGAAGTCCACGAGCGCAGTCGTCTCGCATTGGAGCATATCGAGCGAATGCTGGCGCTTCGGGAGAACGCGGCGGCGGCGGATGACGGTATTTTGACCTCGTCTGCCTTCGACCGGCTTAAGACAAAGACGACAGATGAACTTCTAGCCATCCAGAAATCTTTGCAAGATCAACTGAAACGGTATGAGCAGGCACTGCGCACCACAACGCCCGTGCTCAATGAACGGCGGCAATAGTCCATTCTCTTCGGTCAGGACGAACCAGTGTCAATTCCGGTTATCGTGCTCTCGACACGTCCGGAATTGGCCCTTAGCCGCTGGAGCCCTCGATCGCCTCATCACAGCGGCTATCGAACGTACTACGGACCAAATGTGGTTTTAGATGTGATTGATGGCCCTGCCGAAGCCGCGGCCGCATATGCAATAGCGAGCGGATCGCAAGACTTCACCATAGGGCGATCAGCAACCCGATCGCTCGCTCGCTGTCCGCGTCGGCGCCGACAAGCTCCACAACGTAGCGGATCGGCGCGCCCTCGGTCTGAATCCGGCCGGCCCCTGGCGGGCGGGCTCTGTTGTTGCCGATCAGCAACAAGAAACGGGCGCGGCACGCCCGGCAAGAACCCAGCAGCCGGAGAATGCCAGCCACGCTCATCGGTGCATCCAACAAGTCGGCTGAAAGCCCAAGTCGTCACGGTGCAGCCTCCGCCCGGGCATAATGCGTCGGCGGGAGTCCAACATAGCGGGTAAAGGCGACGCTGAACGTGCTCGCTGAGCTGTAGCCAACGCGTTCCGCAACTTCAGCGATGCCGCCTTCTTTCCGCCGCAGCAGGTTCTTCGCCAGAGCCATACGCCAGGCCAGCAGGTACTCCATCGGAGTGACGCCTACAGCGCTTCTGAATCGCTCGAAGAACGCCGATCGGGAGAGGGCCGCTTCTTTTGCGAGTTGCGCGACGGTCCAGGGGCGGGTCGGACTTTCGTGCATCCGTCGTATCGCGACCGCCAGGCGCGCATCAGCGAGGCCGCGTAAGAGGCCTGGTGACGCGGCCGTTCCCGTGGTGGAGCGGAGCGCTTCGATGAGTAGAACCTCCAACAGGCGCGCCAAGATGACATCTCGAGCGGGTCGCTGCTCACGGGATTCCTCGCCCACGAGCTGGACGAGGGAGGCCAGCCGCCTCTCGCCGCGAACGTGCACGAACTGTGGGAGGAGTGAAACCAGCAAGGCTGCATCTGGCGACCCGAAGACGCAGTGGCCCACGAGCATGAGAACACCGGGTGGGCCGCTTTGAGTGCCGAGTCTGAACTCGCCGTGTAGCAGCGCGACGGGCGGGGTATCGGCGTCCTCCGATGGCGGTGGCTCGAGGCTCGACACTGTAAAGCGATACGCCGAAGGGATGAGGACAAAGTCGCCCGACTGGAGAGTGACGGGCTCATGCCCGGCGACCCCGAGGCGGCAGGACCCTTCGAGGATCGCACAGTAGAAGGGTTGCCCCGCCTCCGAGCGACGTACACGCCAGTGGCCGGCGCCGCCAACGACTTTCGAGGTCGTGGCGGCCGGTTGGAGGAGCGTGACGACCTCGGCAAGAGGGTCGACCATTCCTGGACTCCTGCAAATGATTTTTGGACTTCTGACTATAGAGGGTCCGGCTTCGGTGATCTACATCGTTTCTGTCGCCGCAAATCATCAACAGGAGGCCTCATGAAAACCGTGCTGATCACCGGGTGCTCGTCCGGCTTCGGTCTCGAAACCGCCCGGTACTTTCTGGATCGCGACTGGACGGTTGTCGCCACAATGCGCATTCCGCGCGAGGACGTGCTTCCGCAATCGAAACGTCTGCGCGTGCTCGCCCTCGACGTTACCGATCCTGACAGCATCTGTCGGGCCGTGAAGACCGCGGAGCAGATCGACGTCCTTGTCAACAACGCGGGGATCGGGTGGCTGAACGCCCTCGAAGGCACACCGATGGAGATTGCGCGCGAGGTCTTCGAGACGAACGCGCTCGGCACGATGGCTGTGACGCAGGCGGTCCTGCCTCAGTTGCGGGAACGAAAGGCTGGCGTGGTCGTGAATATCACGTCGAGCGTAACATTGAAGCCGCTCCATCTGCTTTCTGTCTATACGGCCAGCAAGGCGGCGGTGAACGCGTTCACCGAAGTACTCGCCCTGGAGCTTGAGCAATTCAATGTCCAAGTGCGCCTGGTGCTACCGGGACGGGCTCCGGAGACCCGCTTCGGTGAAAACGCGCGGTCGCGAAGGCCAGAACAAATCGGCTTTCCCGAGCCCTACGCCGGCTTGGCGCAGAGCGTGTTCGCAAAGTGGGCGCAGTCGTCCGCGGTCACTCGGTCAGTGAACGTAGCAGAGGCGGTGTGGCGAGCGGCCACGGACCCGTCGTGTCCGATGCGCATCGCTGCCGGCGCTGACGCCGTGGCGCTCGCCGAGCATGACCAGGATTAGCCCCCAAGGTGACGCAATGGACGACAACAACGACCGCGACGACATCGAAACTACGTACGACCCGCCCCGCGAGTTCTCGCGGGTCACCGGCATCCCGCTGTCGACTCTTTCCAAGATGCGGATGCGCGTTAAAGTTTTCGGGAAGCAAAGAGGACTGACCTCACAAAAAAGGCGGCGCTGCCGCGGCATGAAGCCGGCAGCGATAAGCGATCGCTTGGGTGCGCGGGAGCTGTCGCTAAGTCAATTGACCACGTCTCCATAGACACAAAATGTACGGGGCGGCCGCGCCGACGAAGATCGGCATCCAGAACTGGAACGTGATGCCTAAGGCGGTAAACCTCTCTGCCAGAAACTCCATCTGCGTGCCCCACCGCCTGAAACCACATTGAGTCCGCGGGACCTTCGACAGCTCCGTGCCGACACGACCCTGCCGGGGGGCAGGGGGCGGTGCGATGGCGGGCTTCTGCGAGGTTCTCACCTCGCTATATGCGGGCGCCAACTTGTCGGCAACATCATCGAACTTCAACCCCGGCAAACCACCGAATATTGCTTGCTATTAATGAATATTTAATCAGACGTAACTTGCGCTCTCTGCAAGTCGTTGGCTTAGTCGCACCGTTAAGGTTCTTCTGCTGGGAGGTTGCAATGCACAAAATACTCGCGGCCGGCGCCACCGCACTCATGCTCATCGTGGGAACTTCCGCCTATGCGCAGGAGCGGCCCGCCGGCCCGGACTTCGGACGCCGTCAACAATTGGCGCCGGAAGATCGCGCCGCTTTCCTCAATGCGCGCGTTGCTGCGCTTCACGCCGGGTTGGGGCTGACGCCCGAGCAAGAGAAATCGTGGTCCATGTTTGAACAGGCTTATCGCGATCTTGCGGCAACGCGCGGCAACCGCGCATTCGGTCCCCGAGCCGGGCAGACGATTGACCCGGTCCAGCGAGCTCAGCGCAGAGCCGATAGGCTCGCGGCCCGGAGCGCAGCACTCAGGCGCTACGCTGATGCTTTGTCGCCACTGTACCAAGGCCTTGATGACAGCCAGAAGCGGCGTTTCGACATCCTGTCGAGGGTGGAGCGGCGCCGCCCCTTCGCGCAATTCCGTGGTGGGGATCGTGGCGAATTTCGTCTCCCTCGCCGCGAATTTCGCTTCCGTCGTGGCGAGTTGCGCAGCCCTGGCCGCGAGTTTCCAACCCTTCCGTGAACGCGAGGCGCGGGAACCGCGTTGGTCAGCTTTGCCGGCATCGCCCGATCAACGGCAGCGTGATGCGAGATTTTGCTGCTTGGAGCGACCCGGAAGCGATGAATTGCAGTCAACGCACCGGTCCGAAAGCGAGACCGGTGCTCACTCACCAAAGGGGCTCGTCCGCCATAGGCGGCTGCGATTACAGCATCCCGGCCTCCTGCACCGTCTTGGCTGCGATGCGGAGGGGAGCGATTGGCCTGCCATCATCACTAAACTACGTAGTTCAATCGGAACGCGCTGATTTCGCATTCGACATCCTCGGCGCCAGTCTTTAAGTGACTCCAAATAGGCTGCGGGGAGTACGCAATGATCACGCGAGCAGCAATGTGGTCCCAGCCGCTTCACCATATTTGCTTCGGCCTGCTCACCGCGCTTGCGGTTCTCAGCCCGACCGTACAAGCCGGCGCCGCGGAAACCGCAAAGCCTGGCGAACGCTTCGAGATCACGAGCATCAAGGCGGTGCGGCCGACGCTGGTGGACACGATTGCGGCGCTGCAACGGCGTGACATTGCGGGCGCCAAGACTGCCTTCGAAGCTTATGATTCCTTGTGGAACGGCATTGAGGTGTACATAAACACCCGCAGCAAGGACATGTACGATGCCCTGGAGCACGTCCTCCAGGCCAGGGTCGAGAAGGCGCTGAGCGCCTCCAATCCTAACGTGCCCACCCTGCTCGCCGACGCCCAGGCGATGCTTGCCAAATATGACGAAGCGATCGCCATGGTGGCGAAGGGGCCGCCTCTCAATCCGCTCTATGACGAGATCGCCCGCCTGAGCATCGTTCGGGCTTACCTACGTGAAGTCGTCCCAGCTCTCAAGGCGCGAAATTTCGACAAGGCGCGGAAATCTTATGCAGACTTCGACACCGAGTGGGACACCATCGAGGACATGATCAAGGCGCACTCCGCCGACGACTATGTGGCGATCGAAAGAGCCATGATCGACATCGAGAAGGCGCTGACACCCGACAAGCCGGACGCGGCGGAAGCGACAGCACTGGTCAACGGCGTGATGGCGAAATACAACGCCACCGTGACGGCGCTGACCAGAGAGGCGCGAAGCCGTCCTTAGGCATCGCTGAAGAATGACCGCACCACTTGCGGTCCGTCCTCCGCTTGCGGGGGAGCGCCAGGGGCCTCGCCAGTGAGCGAAACGAGGCAGCCGGCACTTCTTTCTGGCCACCCTCAAGGCCAGCGCGCCTCCCTACTCTAGCCACCCAAAACCTGCCGCATTGAGCCGCCCAAAGCCGCGCCATCGAGACCGAGGTCGTGCCCATTAGACTCGGTACATCGCGGAGCCAGTCGGGAACGATACCGACACCGAACGTGCAGTTGGTGGCTGATCGCCCTCATGGTGTTGTGCTGCGACCCGCTCGCATCGCACTGACGGCCGCGGCTTCAGGCGCGGCGATCACTGTCTAATAATAAGGCCGCTTTGGTTCGTAGTACCTTCGGGAGCTGCTGTGCCGACGGGATCGAGGGACACAAGGGCTGTGGGCCAAAGGAGCCGACATTGATTGTCCGCATTTTCCGGTTGTCAACTCGGCGGAATGATCCCCCACCCGACCGTCACTTCTCCGTTGCCGTGCCGCATCGGAACCGTGAGCGGCGGTTGTACGGTGGCATTGCGGGCCACTGCGGCGTAAGCGTTGGGGAGCACGTGGGGATCGCCGACCGTCCAGAGCACGACGCCGCCGCTGGCGCCGAGATCGCCGAGGTCGATCCACGGCGCCCGGCGCGGATTGCCGTCGATCAGCGTGCGCGGGTGATCGGCGGAATAGTGGCCGACGTTTCCGCCAAGCCACATGGAGCTCACCACGTAAGCAAGCTGCGCGCTGGTTTGAGCGTGAAACCGGGCGGAGATCTCCTCCGCGAGCTGCTCGCCCGGAAAGAGCTCCGCGCGATAGCGGTGATCAAGATACGGCAACACCGCCCATTCTACGACGAAGCTTGCCGCATAGAGCGCCGTCACCGCCGCCCACGTGCCCGCAAGCCGCGTAAGGCAGGCGCGATCGACCCGCGAGGAGACCGACACCACGATCCAGGGCCCAAGGAAAAGCCAAAGCGGATAGCCCCACATGGTGATGAGCCCGCGGCCACTGAGAGCCGAGGCACCGATCAGCGTAATCGCCGGGCCAAAAGCGAGGAGCGCGAGGATACCCCGATCGTAGTTGTCGACCGCGGTTGCGTCGCGCTGGGGGCGGAGCAACGGCAGCGCGATGATGAGTGCCGGCAGCAGCCAGAACAGCTGGGCCAGAGCAAAGAAGCCAGGATGTATCAAATGATCGAGCAACCCGTTGCTCGCCTTGGCGCGGGCTGCGGCATAGCCGAGCGGCAGCCAGTCATTTTGATAAAGCCAGATGAGGTGAGGCGAGACGATCACAAGGCAAATCGCCGCCGCGAGATACGGACCCGGAGCGGCGAGACAGCGGCGGGCGCGCGGATCAAGCAGCATGAAAAGCACAAGCGGCAATCCGAGCACGACCACGAAATATTTTGCCCAAAACGCAAGGCCAAGGGCGAGGCCTAGCACCACCCAATGACCGAGACGCCCGGTGCGGAGCGCGCCGTGGAACGATAATCCGGCAACCGCCCAGAACGGCAGCTGAACCACGTCGTGATTGAATTTTGGCGCCGTGAAGTTGAAGTAATGCAGTCCGTCGATGATGAGAATGGAGGCTAGCGCCGCGGCTGGGGTCGCCATGCGAAGCATGACAGCCCAGACCGCCGCAAACGCTGCCAAAACGCTTGCCTGTCCGAGAGCGTAGTAGGCGATGTCGGAATCAACGGCGCGGTAAGCGATCTCGACGAGCCACCAGGGCAGGGGCGGCAATTTATCGTAGCCGAATTGCCACTCGCGTCCGTACGTGAGGGCTTCGATGATGTCGAGCGGCAGGTTGGCGTAGAGGGCGAAGGGCAGGATCGTCCAGATGGACGCATGGGCCGCCGCAAACAGCCAAAAGCCTGCCCACGGCCGCTCCCCAATAGTGGCAAAAAGCGCCGAGGCGAAGCCGGCACCGGCTGCCGCGCAGGGGGAGACTCCAGCCATCCCGTGAACC